>CAYLJC010000024.1:13252-14402 GCA_964383345.1 uncultured Akkermansia sp.
GATCCGGCGCAATCCGTCGTATCCGAGAGTGGTGTGGTGCTGCCGACCGAGAAGGCAGGGGGGAATCTCGTAGAGCGCCTCGGGTATCGTCTCCGGCGTCGCGCAATATTCGCAATCGGCAAGGCCGCAGTCGCCCTCAAGGAGGTGCCGGTCGGGCGCGAGGTGATAGCAGATCGGCTTGGTGGATCGGTCCGGGCGAGCGGTCGGAGAGATGGAGAGGGCACTCATGACTTAGATCATAATAGAGGGGTTGGGATAGAATACAAGAAAAAAAGATAAAGTATTCGTCATTTTTATTTTTCGCTTTTTTGGGGAGAAAAAAATGGGGGGTGTTCGGGCGAAACAAGCGCGCCCCGGACGGCGGCGGCCAGGGTGTTGGCCAACGAAGCTGCCTCAGGGAGAGACGGTGCATTCAGCGATCCTTTTGGCCGCGAAGGAATCGGTCAACAACTCCTCCTGATAGAGCTCGTCGATCCGCCTCATCCGTCCCGCGATCTGGCTTTCGGTGAACTTGGCTTCGGACGCTTTTGTGGCGGCGAGGGTCTCCGGATCGGGGGGCGGGAGGGGACGTCCCGCCGGAGGTTTCGCCCCGGGATCCTGGACGAGGACACGAAGATTCGCCGCCGGGACCAGATGACGCCAGAGAAAGGCCTGCATCCTGTCCTCGGTCGGAACCACCGGCTGCCGGACCTCTTTGCCGCCTATCGTCGCGGTCCCGACAAATTCGAGGTGGAAGGATTTTCCAAAAGCCTCGGGTTCGGCCTTGATGGCGATCCGGGCGGTTCTCTTGCCCGGCGCCAGTGTGACCGGAGCGCAGACAAGGCCGGGCGGAGGGTCCTTCAAGGCAACTTTGATCGGTCCCTCGTAACCATCCCGCCGGGCCGCGTGGAGGACCAGCGAGGCACCCGACTTGGCGGTGACGGTGGCGCTGGAGGGGGTCAGGCGCAGGTCAAAAGAGGGTTGTGCCCCGGCGATGCGCACCCGGTAGGTGTATTCGCTGCCGCCGGATCGCGTCGCGTCGCCCACATGCAATTGGTAGACCCCGTCCGCAGGCAGTTCCGCGAGGAGACGGGAATCCGCGTGGTGGGTGTTTGTCCCCGCCGCGAGATCCTCGTGGCGTGCGCCTACTTCATGCCCGGCTGGCGCGTGC
>CAYLJC010000025.1:0-14218 GCA_964383345.1 uncultured Akkermansia sp.
ATGGGGGAGGACAATCCCGAGCAGGTTCTCGGCAAGGCGCTGTTCCGCACCGCTTACGCCGTCCATCCCTGCCGCTATCCGGTCATCGGTCATCTCGACATTTTTGGTCAGTTGCGCCGCGACGATCTCTACGGCTACTACCGGGAAAAATATTCGCCGGACAACCTTTTCATCGTCGTGGCCGGTGACGTCGATACCGATGAAATCGTGGCCGACATCACTGACAAACTCGGCGGCATGACCCGTTGTCGGCGATCTCCCGTCGTTCTTCCGGACGAACCGGTGCAAATGGGGCATCGCCACGAAGAAATCCCGTTTCCGACCGATCTTCACCGCGAGCGCCTCGCTTGGCCACTGCCTCCGGGGACGGACCCCGACGCGCCCGCGTTTGATCTGATGGCCGCGATTCTGGGCGACGGACGCAGTTCGCGCTTCTATCAGTCGATTCGCGAGAGACAGCAACTCGCGCATTCCGTGGGGGCCTATGCCTGGACGCCTCCCACCTTCACCGGTCAGTTCATGGTCAGCTTCGACACCGAGCCGGACAAAAGCGGGGCGGCCCGCCGGGCCATCCTCGAAGAAGTGGAGCGGTTCAAGGACGGTGGAGTCACCGACGCGGAAGTCGCCAAGGCGGCCCGGCAACTCCTCAGCGCCCAGTTTTCCACCTTCACCGACATGCGCGGTCAGGCCTCGGATTTGGGGTCGAACTGGCTCCACGCCCGCAACCTGGATCACACCCGGGACTACGTTGCCGCGGTGCAGCGCGTCGATCGCGAGGCAGTGCGGGAAGCCGCCGTGAAATACTTGCGGACCGACCGCCGCACCCGGGTCGCGCTTCTCCCGAAAACCGAAGCGAAAACGCGGTCGCACCGCACCGCGGCGACCCGTTCGGAAGAGATCCGCAAAATTTCCCTGGAAAATGGTCTCACCGTGCTGCTGCTGCGGGATCACCGCGTCCCGTTCGTGCAGGCCAAGGGTGTCTTCCGGGGAGGACTGCTCGCGGAGACGGCGGCGAACAACGGGGCGACCGGCCTGATGTCGCGCCTTCTCACCAAAGACACCCGGAAGCGCTCCGCCGAAGACGTGGCTCTGGCGATCGAGTCGGTCGGGGGCGGCATCGGTGCCTTCACCGGCAACAATAGCTTTGGCGTGGCACTCGGAGCCTTGCAGCCCGACCTTGATCTGGTCATCGATCTCTTGGGAGAAGCCCTGCTCGAACCCGCCTTTCGCGAAGAGGCCCTCTCACGCGAGAAATCCTATCAGATTGCTCAAATCAAGGCGGAGTTGGACCGCCCCTTCGCCGTGGCGATGAAGGCTCTGCGCGGTCGCCTCTACGGGAACCATCCCTACGGACTCGAGGCGAATGGCACTCCCGGATCCGTCGAGGCGCTCTCCCGCGACACTCTCGTCGATTTGCACACCCGCCTCGTCCGCGGAGGGAACGGAGTCGTCGGAGTCTTCGGCGATCTCGATCCGGACCGCGCCGAGGAACTGCTTCGCGCCCGTTTCGAGTCGGCCCTGCCGACTGGTCCGCGGGAGTTCACCTCGCGGTGTGAACATCTCCTGCCGACGGATCATGCGGGTGAGATCGAGCTGACCCACGAGAAAGAACAGGCGGTGCTCCTGATCGGATACCGCACCGTCGATCTCATCCACCCGGACAATGCCGCGTTGGAAATGATCGACGAAGCGTGCAGCGACATGGCCTCGCGCCTTTTTATCCGCATCCGCGAAGAACTCGGGCTCGCTTACTCGGTCGGGGCGACACGACGCATCGGACTCGAACCCGGCTATCTCGTTTTTTACGCCTCCACCGCACCGGAGAAGCTGGACCTCGTGCAGCAGGAAATGCTCGGCGAGATCGACCTGATGGTGCGGGAAGGACTCGCCGAAGCGGAATTCGAGCGCGCCAAGGCCTCGTGGCTCGGGCGCGAGGCGATCCAGCTCCAGGGTGCCAAAGAACTCGCCGCGACCGCGACCGTTGATGAACTGGTGGGGCTGGGCTGGGACCATTACCGCAAGACACCCGCGACCGTCCGCGCCCTCACACGCGAGCAGGTCCGCGAGGTCGCGGCCAGATACTTACGGGAGGACAACCGGGTCATCGTGCGGCTGAGCCGGTGATCGCAAGCCCGCCGGAATCTCCGTCAGGGCCGACACAGGACCAGACGTCGCCTCCGGAGCGGAGCGCCACGGGGCCAGGAAAAACGGGGCCAGGAAAAACGACCGGGCCGACGATCATCGATCCGATGACCGCCGGGACCACCCGGTCGTCAGACTTCGCAGGTTTCGCGTCGTTCACGCCTTCTTGGCTACTCCGCCGATTCCTTCGATCTGGGTGACGCCGGGAATGGCGATGGGAGCGGGCTCGTAGGATTGATCCCACTGCAGGGACTTTTCGTCGGGGAAAAGGTCTTCATTGGCGGCCATCGCTTCCTCCCAGGTCACTTCCTTGCCGGTTTGGCAGGACATGCGGCCCATGATCGCCATCATCGTGGAATTCATCATGCGGGTGCCGTCGTTGACGTATTTTCCGGTGCGGATGGATTGGAAGAGTTCGTCGTGCTCGATCTGATACATGTTCGGTTCGCCGTCACGGGGCTTGCGGTAACGCCAGATGACTTTGCCGTCGTTGTCCTCGATGTAGGGATCGCCGCCGCGACCGAGCACGAGGGTGCCCTTGGTTCCGCGGACGTAGTCGGCGTTTTCGTTGAAACAACCGGGTGCCTTGCGCGAGGCGAGGTGACACCAGACATTGTTCGGATATTCAAAGGCAAGGTGGTAGTGGTCGAAGATGTTGCCTCCCGCCTGCGGAGAGGCGAGGCCGCCGGTGGCGCGGCAGCGGATCGGGCTCGTGTCGCCCATGACCCAGCCGATCTTGTCAACGCTGTGCACGGCTTGCTCGACGAGGCCTCCGCCTCCGAGCCAGGTGTAGTTGTACCAGTTGCGGATCTGCCACTCGATGTCGCTGACGCCGTCCATGCGCAGGCTGGGATCGAGATGGGGCTTGGAGTGGTTCGAATAATAGGTCGCGTAGACGGAGACCACGTCACCGATGATCCCTTCTTCCATCACCTTTTTATACGCTTCGCGACGGCTCACGGAGTAACGCCAGCAGAATCCCGCGACGATGGAAAGGGGCTTTTCAGCCGCCATTTTCAGAGTCTCGTTGCAGTGGCGCACCCCGGCGGCGTCGACGGCCATGGGTTTTTCCGCAAAAACGTGTTTGCCCGCTTCGATCGCGGCACGGAGGTGGAGCGGACGGAAACCCGGCGTGGTGGTCAGCAGGACCACATCCACCCCCGAATCGAGGACGCGCTTGTAGCTGTCGAGTCCGACGAATTGCCGCTCGGCGGGCACATCGAGCTTGCCGGCGAGCGTTTTGTCCTTGCCGAGGGACTCGAGGGAACCGTTGATTTTTTCCTGGAAGACATCTCCGACGGAGTGGAGGACGATGTTGTCGTCGGCCGAGAGGGCTTGTTTTGCCGCGCCGGTGCCGCGGCCGCCCGTGCCGATGAAGCCGACCTTGATCTTCTTCGAGGGATCGATGCCCTGGCCACTGGCGCTGCCGATGAAAGCACCCGCGGCGGCGGCGGTGCCGGCGGCGGTGCGGATGAAATTGCGGCGATCAAATTCGGAGGCGGATTTCTTTCTGGAACTCATGGGATGACTTTTCGTACATTTGTGACAAGTGCAAGCTCGATTCGAAGCAATCGCCTTGCAATGACGTGATCAGGTTGAGGGATTTTCGGAAATGAGGAGCGTGAGTCGGGAAATTTTCCGTGTCCTCCGGAAGAGCGGTTCCTTCTCAAACATGGGACGGAATTCTGCGTGTCTGAGAATTCTCAAAGAATGTCGGGCTGTTGCCCGGCCCCTGTCGGGCAGCACATTCACCGAGCGGCTTCGGCGGCAATATGACCGGCGAAACTGGCGACAAAGTTCTTGAGGCTGGTCACATCGCTGACGTCGAGGAACTCGCCGGTTGTGATGGCTGCCTGCGGCGACGCCAGTACCGCGGTTGCGGTGTACAGCTGCTCTTGGACGAGTTTTTTGCAGAGCAAGTTGTAACGATCAATGTAGGAAGCACCTTGAAACTCAGCTCTGACCGGAAAGTGGCAACTTCGATCTCTGACGGGCTTCCGGGATTTTGGCGCGTCTTCGACCAGCATCAGCCACCCCACAAATGGACGAGTCAAGTCGCCAAACGAGCCTTCACGGAAGGCGGTCCAGAAATCGTGAGCGGTGCCGTAGTCGTTGAGCATCCAACGGTCGGCGCAGATGTAGGCGCAGACCCGCCGGCCTTGAGCTGATGAAGGGCGGCTTGATAGAATGCGACGTAGATGTCCGCCCGACCGCGCATCGCGCTGAATCCGTTCCGGTACATCGCCGCCTTGTCGGCGGGGATTTCCTCCAAGCGAATATAGGGTGGATTTCCAATCACGAAGTCGGCGATGGGAAAGCAAAGCGAGCCTTCCAGGAAGTCGGCGACCCGGATCCAGTGCCGGGCCAGGTCGGTCGCCGTGTCGGCGGGAACGCCCCATTCCGAGAGTGCCGAGAGGACCACGTTCCTCGCCCGCTCCGCCGCGTCGGGATTGATCTCGAAGGCCTGGATCGCGTGTTTGGCCCGCTGCAACGGTAGATCGTGTCGTTGGCAGGATTCCACCAATCTTCGGACCATCCCGCGGAGGAACGCGCCGTCACCAGCTGAAGGTTCCATGGCGACCTTCTCCGCCAAGCGCTGTTCGGGGAGGTAGCCCGCCAGGTCGAGGACCAATTCGACCATCCACGGCTTCGTGTAAACGACGCCGGGCTCGCGTGGTGGGGCAGGGTTGGCAACTGTGATCATGGTTCATTTGAATACCCTGTTCGTGAGGTGTCAAGCGATGATACGGATTCCGAGGACGAACCTCACTCCAGTTCAATTTCCCCCAGGGGTACCGTTTTCACGATACGGTATCGCGATCCAGCCGCAAATGGTCTGGAACACAAGCCCAATGAGCAAAAAGCCACAGCCACGCCTCATCGTTCGCGTCATTTGTGCCTCTTTGCGGCCATTTTCTCGTTCGCGACGCCACTGGGAACCTCGGCGAAAGGATGGACGCCGGTGCGGCGGGCTGCTACCTTCGCGGAAATTGCCCGCATGAGACCGTCTCCTCTTCCATTCCTTTTCCCGCTCCGCGTCTCCCGCTTTCTTTTCCGGTGCGGTGTGTTCGCACTGTCCCTCGTTACGGGGTGGGTGCAGGGACACCGCGTCTCGTCGGTTTCGCTGATCTCGTATTTGAACACGGAGAAGGGGAGCTACGTCCTCGATGTGGCGATGGAGGTGGTCCCCAGCGAAGAGCGGGAACGCAACGAGGAGATCACTCCTGAAGACGCGGCGCGCGAGTTCGCGCGGGAGTATCTCACCGTGATGTTTGATAAAAAGGACCAGGAACCGGAAATGTCGATCGAGATCGTGGATTCCAGCGATGAGGAGACGCCTGAGGAGTTGCGCCGCCAGCAGGTGCTCACCAAGCTGGTCGGGGACATTCCCGAGGGGGCGAAAGAGTTCCTCCTCTATCTCGATCCCCGCTGTCCCATGGCGGTGGTCATGGTGGTGATCAAGGATTCCCAACCGACCCGCCGCATGCAGGTCATTCTCGCGGGAGAGTACAGCCGTCCCGTCAGCGTCCTCCCGGTGGTCGAAGGGGACCCTTTCGCGGCGGAAACGGCGGGGGAAAAAACGTCCCCCGCCCCCCGTACCGCCGCGCCTCCGGGGGACACCCCGGATCCGGTCGGCACCGCCGGAACGAATGTCCCGAACGAAAGGACTCCGGACGATCCACCGGTCGCGGACGAGGTCTCTCCGGTGGGTAGGGCGGGTGCCGCCCTGGGGGCGGGTTGGCGGAGTTATTTTCAGGTGAGTTGGTTGCCGGGGCTGCTCACTGTGGGACTGTTTCTCCTGACCCTTGGTCGCAAACCTGTGTTCGCGCAGGTGGCCGCTCTTTTGGTGAGCCAGAGCCTGGTCGTCGCCCTCGCCGCGTGGCATCTCCTCCCGGTGCCCGCTTGGTCGAGCACGGCCCTCGCGGTGGTGGTGGTCGCGATTTGTGGAGAAGCGCTCTTTCACCGCCGCACGCGGAGCTGGCGCGTGCCGCTGGTGGTCGCAGGCGGACTGCTCTCGGGGCTTCTTCTGGCCGGATCGGTCCCTTTTGCCGCGACCTTTGCGGCGGGCGGCACGGGGAGGGGAGAGGTCCTCGCCTTTCTCCTCGGGAGCGAGGGGGCTCTGGTTCTCGTTGCTCTCGTGACGGCGGCGATCCTGCTGCCCCTGAGCCGTTTCGCGTGGTATCGTCGCGGCGTCGTCGAGCCGGTCGCGGTGGTCTTGATCGGTGGCGCGATTTTTTCCTGCGTGGAGAAATATTTGTGACATTTCCGGTTCGACAAAACCGAGGATAGGAGCCTGAATGAGGCCCCTTGCATCCCTTGTCCACAGAGCCGTCCCCAGAATCGCCCGTCCAAGCACCGGAACGTCGGCGCTGTCGCCGGACTCTTTTCGCGCGGTTCGTCGCGGGAGTTTTCTTTCCGCTGCTCCCGGGATGCACTCTCTTTGATCCGCCGAAGCTCGATCCCGCCGCAGTTGTCGGAGATCTCCCCGAGCGCTGGACGGCTGCGCAGGGGGGGATCCCCGGGGAGGCGGTGACCAGCTGGCTCGATGACTTCGGATCGCCGCGTCTCAAGGGTTTGGTGGAAGAAGCGGTGGGGAAAAATTACGATCTCGCCTCGGCCCGCGCCCGCGTCGCCCAGGCCCGGGAACGGGCTGTGATCGCCGGGGCGGCCCGCCTTCCCACCGCCGAACTTTCCGAGCAGGTGAATCGCTCGCAGAATCTGCGCGGAGCCGCTTTTCAGACGGTCCGGGCGAATAATTTCAACCTCGCCTTCGACATGGCCTGGGAGGTGGATCTCTGGGGACAGGTCAGGGATCTGCGCGATGCCGAACTCGACCGCGTCGCCAGCGAGAGCAGTCTCTACGAGGCTTCCCGCCTTTCGCTCGCGGCGAATGTGGTGAAGACGGCGTTTGAAATCATCGAGGGGCGGGAGCAGATCGAGCTTTCGCGGCGCACCCTCACGAGCCTGCGGACCAATCTGAAGATCCTCGACGCCAAGCTTGAAGCCGGTGACGCGGCGGATCGCGCCGCCCTGGAGATCAGCCTCAGTCGAGCCGACATCGCCCGGGCCGAGTCCACTGTCCTGGGTGTTCAGCGCGAGGTGGACGGGGCAAAGCGTGTCCTCGAGTCACTCCTCGGCCGTTATCCCTCGGGTTCGATAGAGGCTCTCTCCCGGTTGCCCCGGATCACCCGCGAGGTTCCGGCGGGGCTGCCCGGCGAACTGCTCCTGCGGCGTCCCGACCTCCTCGCCGCCGAGGCCACTGTCGATGCGGCGCTGAAGGAGGTCTCCGCCAGTCGCAAGGCGCTCCTGCCAGCCTTCCGCATCACCGGCCAGGCGGGGACGGCTTCAACCGATGATTTCGGGGATCTTTTTAACATCCAGAATCTGGTCTGGGGAATCGGACAAAATCTGACGCGTCCGCTTTATCAGGGAGGGCGGCTCCGCGCGAATATCCGGCTCGACGAACACGAGCGCGATGAACTCATCGCCCGCTACGCCGAGACCGCCCTGACCGCCTTCCGCGAGGTCGAAACCACGCTCTCGGCGGAAAAGTATCTCAAATCCCAGGTCGCCGCCCTCTCCCGCGCCGTGACCGAGGCACGCCGCGCCGAAACGCTCAGTCTCGATGAATACGAACAGGGTCTCGTCGATATCATAACCCTCCTGGAAAGCCAGCGCCGCGCCTTTGACGCCGAGAGCGCCCTGCTCACGATCCGGCTCGCCCTGATGACCAACCGGGTGGATCTCTATCTCGCCCTCGGCGGGGACTTCGATCACGCTCCGGAGAGAGAGGGTGAAGAGCCTGTCCGGTGACAAACGCCTCGCCCCCGCTCCTTCCCTCAGTGCGTGAACCCGTAGCTTGTTCGCCGGGTCTGCTGTTGTGACGCTTTCCATTATGAAACCAGCCAACGATCCCCCCGCCAACGATTTTTCCCTCACGAGTCGCCGCCGTTTTCTCGGACAAACCGGAAAGGCTGCGACGGCCTCTGTTCTCGCCGGGGTTTCCATTCCGGCGGTACACGCGGCGGGTGACGACGGAATCCGTCTCGCCCTGATCGGGAGCGGTTCCCGCGGCAGCGGTGCGGTCGTCAATGCGATGGAGGCGGATGACGGGGTCACCCTCACCGCGATGGCGGATTTGTACGAGGACCGGCTGGAGCGTTCTCGCGAGGCCTTGGAGGGCAAGTACAAGGAGCGGGCCGTGGTCGCTCCGGAAAATCGTTTCATCGGATTTGATTCCTTCAAACGCGCCATCGATACGCTGCGACCCGGATCGGGCGACATCGCGATGATCACGGGCTACGCGGGTTTCCGTCCCCAGCAATTGGAATACGCGGTTTCCAAAGGGGTCAATGTGTTCATGGAAAAATCTTTCGCGGCCGATCCTCCGGGAGTGCGCCGGGTCATCAAGGCCGCCGAAGAGGCCGAGGCGCGCGGAGTGAAAATTGCCGCCGGACTGATGTGCCGTCATTCGGTCAACCGGGCGGAGCTGATGCGCCGGATCGAGGCGGGAGAGATCGGGGCGCTGGAAAGCATCAGCACCTACCGCATGGGATCGGCCGGACATCTCCGCGCCAAACCCGAGGACAAGACCGATCTGGAGTGGCAGCTCCGGAATTTCACGAAATTTTTCTGGGTTTCGGGCGGGCTTTGGTCGGAGATGGACATCCACCAGATCGACGAAATCTGCTGGATCAAAGGCGAATATCCCGTCTCCGCCCACGGGATCGGCGGGCGTGCCTTCAACAACAAGGGCAAGGGGCAGAACCTCGATTCCTACTCGGTCGAGTGGACTTTCGCCGATGGGACCAAGGCCTACAATTACGTGCGTTACATTCCGAAATGTCACAATGATTTTTCGACCTATATCCAGGGATCGGAAAAGGCGGCGCAGTTCTCGGGCAACATCCACGCGGGCACGACCAAGATTTTCAAAGACCGTCGCATCGCGGATGACAATATCCTCTGGGAAGCGCCGAAAGAAGAGCTGACTCCCTGGCAGGCGCAGTGGAACGACTTCACCAAGGCGATCCGCGAGGACAAGCCTTTCAACCAAGCGAAGCGGGCCGCGCTTTCGAACCTGACGGCGATCATGGGCCGGGCCGCGACCCACATGGGGAAGATCATCACCTGGGACGAGGCGATGGCCTCGGAATTCCAGTTCAACCCTGACATCGACACGCTGACCCACGACAGCAAGGCGCCTCTTCTTGCGGATGAGAGCGGCCAGTACCCCGTGCCGATTCCCGGACACTGGGTCGAGATTTGAGTGCCGCTGACGGAATTTCACTCGAGGTTTCCTCAAAATGCCGGATCGGGAAATAGCCTGATCCGGCATTTTTTTTGTCAGATTTGTTGCTCCGCGCGGGTTATACATGTTTCCCTTTTTGCACTATGAAGCCCATTCTTTTTGTCTTCGTTTTCGTGGCCCTTGCTGGCTTTTCCTCCGCCGGGGAGCGGCGCGATTCCGCAGCCGGGAAGAATCCGACGAAGCCCGCTCCCGAAAAATCCGTCGCGGAACCGGCGAAACCTCTCACGAAATCGGAGCGGGCGGCGAAGGCGGAGGAAAAAAACCGTCCCGACAACAGCGGGGACGGAGCGCCCCACGCCCCCGCGGTCGATCCTCCCGCCGCGAGCGGGGCGCGGGATCAAGACGTGGCACCGCCGATGAAGGGCGAGCGGATTGTTTTCATCGGCAATGGTCTCGCCGAGCGCGATGTTCATTACAGCCGATTCGAGACCGAGTTGCACCTGCGCTATCCCGAGGCCGGTTTGTTTGTCCGCAACATGGGCCGGGTCGGCGATACCCCGGGGTTCCGTCCGCATCCCTCCCGCGAGTCGCAGTGGGCCTTCCCGGGAGCGGAAAAATTCCATCCTGACAAGACGATCCACAACGGCAAGGGGTTTTTCTCCACGCCGGACCAGTGGCTCACTCACCTGCGGGCCGATACGGTGCTGGCTTTTTTCGGCTACAACGAATCCTTCGACGGGGCCGACGGGGTGGCGAACTACCAGGCCGAGCTTGACGCTTTCGTACGACATACCCTGAGCAAGGCCTACAACGGGAAAGAGGCCCCCCGCCTCGTTCTCGTGTCTCCCATCGCTTACGAGGATTTGAGCGATGGGCAGGATCTCCCCGACGGGGAAAAAGAGAACGCCGCCCTCGCGCTTTACGCGGCGGCGATGGAGGTGGTCGCCGGAAAACACGGACTCACCTATATTGATCTTTTCACCCCGACAAAGCGGCTCTACGCCTCCACCGACGAAGCCTTCACGACCGACGGATTTATTCCCGCGGAAGCGGGTTACGCGGTTCTCGCGGAAATCCTCGCGGACGGGCTCTACGGATCACAGGCGCGGCAGTCGGAGGCGGACCCGGCGACGCTCCACGCGGCGGTGCAAGAGAAGGATTGGTTCTGGAGAAACGACTATCATATCCTCAACGGAGTCCATACCCACGGACGACGCTACAATCCTTTCGGCCCGCAGAACTATCCTGACGAAGTGAAAAAAATGCGTGAGATGGCCGCTCTGCGAGACGATCTCATTCACCGTGTCGCGGCCGGTGAGACCACCGATCTCACGGTGGATGATTCGAAGACCCACGCTCTTCCCCCCGTTCCGACGAATTACCAGCCCAGCGCGAAAAACGGTAGCGTCGAGTATCTCTACGGGGAAGCGGCGGAGAAATCCCTCACCGTGCCCGAAGGATACAAGGTCGAGCTTTTTGCCTCGGAAAAAGAGTTTCCCAATCTGGCGAACCCCATGCAGCTATCCTTCGACGACAAGGGGCGTCTCTGGGTCGCGGTGATGCCCACCTACCCGCACTACAGGCCCGGAGATCCGCTCCCGGATGACAAACTTCTCATTTACGAGGACACCGACGGTGACGGCAGGGCGGACAAGGAAACCGTTTTTGCCGACGGGTTGCATCTTCCCATCGGATTCGAATTCGCCCCCGAAGGGGTCTACGTCTCGCAGGAGCCCAATCTGGTCCTCCTCCGCGATAGCGACGGGGACGACAGGGCGGATTCGAAGACCATCATCCTCGGCGGATTCGACTCCCACGACACCCATCATGCCATCAGCGCTTTCACCACCGACCCCTCGGGGGCGATCCTCATGAGCGAGGGGGTTTTCCTGCACAGCAGCATCGAGACCGCCTACGGGCCGGTGCGCGGGGTCGATGGCGGTTTTTATCGTTTCAGCCCCCAGCGTCGGCAGCTTGAACGCACCGCCCAGTTGGCGATCCCGAATCCCTGGGGTGTCGTTTTCGACAAGTGGGGGCAGGATTTTTTCCTCCACACTTCCGGGCCGAGTATGAACTGGATGCTGCCCGTCTCGGTGAAGTCCACTTACGGCAGCAAAACGGCTTCGACTCCCGATCTCGTTCCCAAGGGGCAGAGCGTGCGTCCGACCTCGGGCCTTGAGGTGGTTTCTTCGCGGCATTTCCCGGATGAGGTGCAGGGAGATCTCATCCTCTGCAACGCGATCGGATTTCGCGGCATCAAGCAGCATCAGATCGAGGACGCGGGGACGGGCTACAAGACCAGCTTTCGCCACGATCTCCTCTCGTCGAGCGACGGAAATTTCCGCCCCGTCGATCTCGAATTCGCGCCCGACGGCTCGCTCTATGTGATCGACTGGCACAATATCCTCATCGGGCACATGCAGCACAACGCCCGTGATCCGCTGCGCGACCATGTCCATGGACGGGTCTACCGCATCACCTATCCCTCGCGCCCGCTCGTGGCTCCCGCGAAGGTGGACGGAGCCTCCATTCAGGAGCTGCTCGCCAACCTGAAGCTGCCCGAGTACCGGACCCGCTACCGCAGCCGTCGCGCCCTCCGCGCTTTCCCGGTCGAAGAGGTTCTCCCGGCGGTGAAATCCTGGGTCGCCGGACTGGAGAAAACGGATCCGGAGTTCGAGCACCAACGGCTCGAAGCGCTCTGGGTGACCTGGGGAATGAACCGGATCGATGCGGATCTCCTCCGTGAAGTGCTCGGCTCGCCCGATTTCCACGCCCGTGCCGCCGCCGTTCGCATGGTGCGCTACAACTTTCACCTGTTGCCCGATCATGTCGCCCTGCTCGAAACCGCGGCGCGGGATCCCGAGGGGCGCGTCCGTCTCGAAGCGATTGGGGCCGCCTCGTGGATTCGCGACACGGCGGCGGCGAAAAAGATCGTGGCGACGGCTGCGGCCCTCCCGCTCGACGAGTGGAGCACAAACGCCGCCCAGACCGCGAGCGACCGGCTCGCCGGGGTGGTGGAAGCGCCGGTGAGCGACCATCCCGTGCTCCCCGCCCCCGCCCATCTCAGCGAGGTGGCGAAAAAGCGGTTCCTCGCCGGGCCGGAGATTTACTTTCGCGAAGGGCATTGTGTCACCTGCCACCAACCGAACGGCAAAGGACTCGATCCCGCTTTTCCCCCGATCGCGAACAGTCCCTGGGTCACGGAGGACACCGAACGCCTCATCAAGCTGACCCTCTTCGGACTGATGGGGCCGCTCGAAATCGACGGCAAAAAGTACGATGGACTTGTCCCGATGACGCCGTTCGGCGGAATGTTGAAGGACGAGGAGATTGCTTCCGTGTTGACCTTTGTGAGGAACAGCTTCGGCAACAAAGCCGATCCCGTCGAACCGGCCGAGGTGAAAAAAATCCGCGACGCCAATCCGGATCGAATGATGTTGTTTCATGTCGGGGAATTGCTCAAAGAGCATCCCATGAAACAATGATCGTGTTGTCAGGAACGTTGCGGTATGCTCTGGTCCCGGTGACCGAAAGGGAGGGACTGCGGGCACGTAGCGGCGAAGCGATCCCGCGGGGGCGAGAAGAGTTCGTTCCGGGGGCGGTTTCGTCGCGCTGCGGGCATGGGGAAGCCGTTTGCGGAGAAAACGCCACAGTTCCTTTCGAGCGATTGACGAACCCCGATCCGCTCGCTAGGGTCCCCGCGTATGAAATTGCTCCGTTTTGGCCCGAAGGGCTCCGAGAAACCCGGTCTCCAACTCGAAGATGGCTCGCGCATTGATGCGTCGGGCTTCGGAATGGACTGGAATCATGACTTCTTCGCCGACCCGGCGAATCTGGAGAAACTGGCCGCCTGGGTTTCGGCCAACGCCGCTTCGGCTCCGCGCGTTGCCGCCGACACCCGGCTCGGCTCCGCCGTGGCCCGCCCGGGAAAACTCATCTGCATCGGGCTGAACTTCTCCGACCACGCCGAGGAAGCCGGGATGGAGATCCCCGCGGAACCCATCATTTTCTTCAAAGCGACCAGCGCGATGGTCGGTCCGAGCGATAATGTGGTGATCCCGCCCGGCAGCGAAAAAACCGACTGGGAGGTCGAGCTCGCTTTCGTGATCGGCAAAAAGGCCAGCCACGTCAGCAAAGAGGACGCCCTCGATCATGTCGCGGGGTATGCCCTGCACAACGACTACAGCGAGCGCGCCTATCAACTGGAGCGCGGCGGGCAGTGGGTCAAGGGAAAGAGTTGCGACACCTTCGCCCCGATCGGACCTTTCCTCGCCACCGCCGACGAGATACCCGATCCGGAAAACCTCGCGATGTGGCTCACGGTCAACGGCGAGACCAAACAAAACGGCAACTCCAACAAGCTCATTTTCGGCATCGCCCATCTCGTCAGTTATCTGAGTGGGTTCATGACTCTCGAACCCGGCGACATCGTTTCGACCGGCACTCCTCCCGGTGTCGGAATGGGCGCCAATCCCCCGCAGTTCCTGAAACCCGGCGACGTCGTCGAGTTGGGCATCGAGGGGCTCGGCAGTTCCAAGCAAACCGCCGTGGCCTGGCCGGGCTAGGACCGGCGAGCCGACGCGTGCTTGTTTCTTTCCCCCTCCGGCGGGAAAGAAGGAGTGCTGCGGGCGGTCTTGGCACCCTCCTGGCTGGTGCGCCTCACCCTCTTGCCCCTCCGTTGTGGCGCAAGCAGGGCGGCGCGGCGGCTTGACAAGGCATCGCCGCACCCGTTACAAGAGAAGGACATTTTCGCCGTACGCGCGTCCGTTTCCCAACCCCCTTCCGCCATGCCGCCTCTCCCCGATTTCTCCCGCTCCGCCGCTC
>CAYLJC010000026.1:0-14187 GCA_964383345.1 uncultured Akkermansia sp.
CGAGGCTGGTCAAGAAGGGGGTCGGGTCGTTGCAGCATCAATTCGATACGGGCATCGCGGAGGATTATTACCAACAGGGGATCGAATGGATCGCCGAGGAAGGTCCCAAGATCGGGGCCAATATCAGCCAGTGGCTCTGGTCGCGGGTGCGGGGGGCGTTCGGGTTTTTCGGCTATCTCCTGGGGCTGCTGCTGGTACCTATTTATTTGTATTACTTCCTCAAAAACGGCCACGATATCGCGTCGAGTTGGTCGGACTATCTCCCGATCAAAGCCTCCCGATTCAAGAACGAGGTGGTCGAGACCCTGACGGAGATCAACGGATACCTGATCTCGTTTTTCCGTGGGCAAATGGTCGTGAGCCTGATCGACGGCGTGCTCATCGCGGTGG
The DNA here is from genome assembly GCA_964383345.1 of uncultured Akkermansia sp. Taxonomy (GTDB): domain Bacteria; phylum Verrucomicrobiota; class Verrucomicrobiia; order Verrucomicrobiales; family DEV007; genus Arctic95D-9. The sequence continues at coordinate 391 of CAYLJC010000026.1, forward strand.
CCCTGTGGGCCATGGGGTTGCCCTACGCACTCCTCATCGGTGTCTTCCTCGCGATTCTGGGACTGATCCCGTATATCGGCAACCTCCTCGTGATGGTGCCGGCCATTCTCATCGCCATCGCCCATTTCGGCGCGACTTCGTGGGGCACGGTCGAGGGGGAGGCGGTGCCGGTGGTCGGCCAGGTCGCCACCGTGCTGGTTGATGGCGGGACGAGGGAGGCAGCGGGGACACTCCGAGAGGATTCAAAAAAAGCCGGGAAAGCAAAAGAGTATGCCGTCACGGCGGTCTCGGCGGACGGCAAGCGGGCCGAGGTCATGATCCACGCCTGGAAATGGCTGCCCAACATGTGGGTCTATCCGGTCATCGTGCTGCTCATTTTTGTGATCCTCCAGCAGATCAACGGCCTCGTCACCGCTCCGAAGATCGTGGGCGACTCGGTCGGACTGCATCCGCTGACAGTGATCTTTTCCGTTCTTTTCTGGTCTTTCCTCCTCGGGGGACTGCTCGGGGCGCTGCTCGCGGTGCCTCTCACTGCGGCCATCAAGGTGCTCTTCCGCCGCTATCTCTGGGAGCGCCGCCTCGAAGTCGCCGTGGGACGCCGTTTTTCCTCGTCGCCGGACGGTGATCCCGGGGAGACGCCCGACGAAGGGGACGGGGACGGGGACGGGGAGGGAACCATCGTCGTTCCGTAACCGACCGCAGGTGCGCCGATGCGAACGCCGGGGTCGGCGCTTGCATGGCCGCGAAAGTCGTTCATCCTATCGACTCCAAGAGCCATGCAGAACGTTGACACCGATAAATTAGCAGAGGAAATCCAGAAGCAGAGCGCCTGGGTTCCCTTGGTGAAAGAGGAAATGGGACGCGTCGTGGTGGGACAGCACGAACTCGTCGACCGGCTTCTCATCGGTTTGCTGACCAACGGCCACGTCCTCCTTGAAGGGGTGCCGGGTCTGGCCAAAACCCTGACCGTGAACTCGCTCGCCGGAGCCCTCGCGGCGCAGTTCCAGCGGATTCAGTTCACCCCCGACCTGCTCCCGGCGGACCTCATCGGCACGCTCATTTACAATCCGGGAAAAAACGAATTCACGCCAAAGCTGGGGCCGGTTTTTTCCAATCTCGTCCTCGCCGATGAGATCAACCGCGCTCCCGCCAAGGTGCAGAGCGCACTGCTCGAGGCGATGCAGGAGCGCCAGGTCACGATCGGCGATACCACCTACCGGCTCCCCGATCCCTTCCTGGTCCTCGCGACGCAGAACCCCATCGACCAAGAGGGCACCTACCAGCTCCCCGAAGCGCAGTTGGACCGCTTCCTGTTCAAGGTGGTGGTCGGTTACCCGTCGGTGGCGGAAGAGCGACTCATCCTCGACCGCATGGCGACCTCGACGCCGAAGACCAAAACCCGGGCGGTGGTGGACCCCAAGACGGTGATCGCGAGCCGCGAACTGGTGAACTATGTCTATGTGGACGACGGGGTAAAAGATTACATCGTCCGCCTGGTCCACGCGACCCGCTTTCCCGGGGAGTTCGAGGCCGCCCTGCAGCCGCTCATCCGTGCGGGTGCCTCGCCGCGGGGAACGATCAATCTCACCCTCGCTGCGAAGGCCACCGCCTTTCTCAAAGGACGAGGCTACGTTGTGCCCCAGGACGTCAAGGATCTCGTCTACGACGTCCTGCGGCACCGCATTCTCCTCAGTTACGAAGCCGAGGCCGAGGAGATCACCAGCGAGCAGATCATCGCCACCTTGCTGGATCGCATCCCCGTGCCCTGAGGGAAGGGGCGCGTGGTTGGGCCCTTGTCAAGAGGCACGGAAGCCAGCTTTCACCAGACGGATACAGATCCTGTTCCCGCCGGAGCCACGAAGGTCTTGGACAGCCGGAGATTTCTGCCTGATGGTGCGCCGCCATGTCCCGTCATCGTCGTCCCAAAACTCCCGGCAACCGTCCCCGCGAAGCCCGCGCCAACGCCCATTCAAGCAGCTCGACCGGCATCGCCCGGCTCTCCGAGGACGATCTCTTCGACCGGATCGCCGAGGTCGAGGATGTCCTCCTGCTCGTCCTCGACGGGGTGCAGGATCCGCATAATCTCGGGGCCTGTCTGCGCTCGGCCGAGGGCGCGGGGGTTCTCGCGGTCGTCGTGCCGCGCCACAAGGCCTCGCCGGTGACGGAGACGGCGGTGCGGGTCTCCTGCGGCGGGGCGATGTACGTGCCGGTGGTCGCGGTTGCCAACATGGCCCGCTTTCTGGGGCGCATCCGCGAGGAATGCGGGATCCGCGTCGTGGGGACGGCCGACGAGTCGGACTGCGGCCTTTTCGACTGTGATCTCACCGGACCCCTCGCCCTCGTCCTCGGTGCCGAGGGGGAGGGGATGCGCCGACTCACCAAGGAAAACTGCGATACCCTCATCCGTATTCCGATGCTCGGGAGGGTGGAGTGTTTGAACGTTTCCAATGCCGCCGCGGTCTGCCTTTACGAGTCGATGCGGCAGCGTGAGTTCGGTTGATTTTTTCGCAAACATCGACTTTCCCGATTGCCTCCCCCTCTCATCTGCGACTATTCTTACGACATTCCGAATCCCACTCCATGAACACAGGTTACGCCAATCCCTTCACTGTCGCGGCCGCGGCTCCCGCCGAGCGCACCGCTTTCATCCGCCGGACCTACCTCCACCTCGGGTTTGCCATTCTCGGCTTCATCGCGGTGGAATGGTTCCTCCTCCAACAGAGCTGGGCGCCCGCCCTCGTGCAGAAAATGACCGGCGGGATGGGCTGGCTCGTGGTCCTCGGGGCCTTCATGGGCGTCTCCTATCTCGCGGAACGGCTCGCCTCGTCCGAGGCGTCGCGGGGCACCCAATATGCCGGACTGGCTCTTTTTATCGTGGCCGAGGCGATCATCTTCATGCCCCTGCTCTACATGGCGGCCTTTTACGCCCAGGACGGACAGGTCATCCTCAAGGCGGGTGTGACGACGGGGTTTGTCTTCGGCGGCCTCACCTTCGCCGCTTTTGCGACGGGGAAAGATTTCTCCTTCCTCCGCGGATTCCTCATGGTGGGAGGATTTGTCGCCCTCGGGATCATCATCGTCTCCATCCTGTTCGGGTTTAATCTCGGCACGATTTTTGCCGGAGCGATGGCCCTCTTCGCCTCGATCGCGATCCTCTACAACACCTCGAACATCATCCACCACTACCGCACCGACCAGTATGTCTCGGCCGCCCTTTCTCTCTTCGCGAGTGTGGCCCTGCTCTTCTGGTACATCCTCCGGATTTTCATGAGTCGCGACTGACGCGACGTTCCCTCCCTCTCTGCAAAAGGCGAAAAGCCGTCCCTTATCGGACGGCTTTTTTCGTGTTGCGCGCGTGCACATCGGCAAATGGATTCTTGATTTCATAATTTCCATAATATAAAGTGATGCCATGTGTCCGCCCTTCTTCCGTCCGTCCTCCCGCATGCCCGGTCATGCGGGGAAAGCGTTTGTGCTGAGCGCTCTCTTCCTCCTCGGATCAGGCGGTGCGGCGTTGGGACAAAACGTTCCCCCGTCACCGGGGAGTGCGCCGAACCCGGTGGCGGTGCCGGTGGCGACACCCGGGGCGGAGGCGGAGACGACAGCCCCGTCCTCCTTCGCGCCCAACTCCTTCGCCCAGGAGGCGGTCAGGAAACTGGCCGACGAGATGCGGAAACGCGCCGCCGATTTTGAGGAGGCGGCGGCCATGGAGGAATCGACCGCGGGGGCAGAACGTTCCCTCGAACCGCTGCCGCAAGGCGAGCGCGGCGGGACCCACGAGACCGCGTTGAACGATCTGTTGCAGGTGATGTTTCTCCGCAAAGGCGACTCCTGGTTCACCCAGACGGTGCGCGACGCCTCTCCGGTGCCCTACGAAATGAAAGAACTCCAGACCACCGGACCGACCCGGCTGGTGGTGACCGAGGAAGACAAGGCCAACGGCATCGACCAGCGGATCTCCTACGGATTCTCGGTCGAATCGTATCGCCGCTATGACAAAACGCGGGGATGGCAGGCCTGGCAAAAGGGCAAACCGGTCCTGCTCACCGGGATCATCATGCACCGGCAGGAAGGGATCTGGGTCGTGGCCAGTTCCCCCCGCGAGAATTTTTCGTTGCGGTAAAGGTTTTGTGGGGGGACCGTGTTGCGCCCCGGAAAATCGAAATCGCTATCGGGATCGAAATCGATCCCTGTTTTTCGTGCGGGGCTTGCGTGGGCGGGCTTGAGAGCAGGGCTTGCCGGGCGCTAAAAAAGCGCCCCGGCGGAGCCTCGGGCGGCAGGGACAGCCTCGGGCGACAGGGACAGCCTCGGGCGACAGGGACAGGCAAATTGGGACAGGGACGGGTAAATTCTCCGAATTCTCCGTTCGGCGAGAGGTGGTTTCCCTCGGGAGGAGGCTGAAAAGACAGATAGCCTTCCCTGTGGTTCACGGGAAATCGATCCCGATTTCGATTTCGATTTCGATCCCGATTTTGATGGAATAGAGGCAGATAGCCTGTGGTTCTTGTTCCTCGGAGAGGAGACGGCGGGGAGACACAATCCTTGCCAAGCGGCGCGGTATTGCGTTTCGCTCTCCCTGCCCATGCATGTCGAAACGTTTCAGGTCTTCTGCGATCTCGTGGAAACCACCAGCTTCTCCGAGGCGGCGGTCCGCAACGGCATCAGCCAGAGCGCGGTGAGCCAGCAGATCCGAACGCTGGAGGAGAGATTCCAGGTCACCCTCCTGGAGCGGGGACGGCGCAATTTCGCGGTCACGCCGGAGGGCGAGGTGTTTCTCAAGGCCGCCCAGAACATTCTCGAGGCCTACCATAGCATCGAGGAGGAACTCGGGATGATGCGCGACGTCGTCGCGGGACCGCTCACCATCGCGACGGTCTACAGTATCGGGTTCCACGAGCTGCCGCCCTATCTGGAGACCTTTCGCGAGCGGTTTCCCGAGGTGGATCTGCAAGTCCACTACCGGCGCTCCAACCAAGTCTACGCCGACGTCTCGGACAATCTCGCCGATCTCGGTCTCGTCGCCTACCCGCAGGAACGCAAGGGCGTCGAGATCGAGCCCGCCTGGAAGGACAAACTGGTCGTCATCTGCCCGCCGGGCCACCCTCTCGCGAAACGTGAAACGCTCGATCTCAAGGCCATCGACGGGCAGCGGTTCATCTCCTTCGAACCCGACCTGCCGACCCGCAAGGCCATCGACGGCATGTTTTCCCAGGCCGGGGTCGAGGTGAAAGAGGTCGTTGAGTTCGACAACATCGAGACGGTGAAGCGCGGAGTCCTCATTGAGAACGCGATCTCGATCGTGCCCAGTGAGAGTGTCCGCTCCGAAGTGAAATCCGGCACTCTCGTCCAGATCGCGATCAACGGAAAGTTCGTCTGGCGTCCGCTCGGGATCGTGCGCCGCCGCACCAAGGCGATCACTCCGGCGATGCGGGAAATGATCCGCATCCTGAAAGAAAAAGAGACGGGAAGGTGATCCCGTCTCTTCCCGGTGAAAATCACCGCCGCGACACTTCCGGTCGCCGGGCGGTTATTCGGAGAAAGGGCTTTGGGCGAATTTCAGGAAAGCGTCGCCCATGGCTTCGACCGACTTGGTCGGGCCGGTCAGTTTCAGGAAAACATCGCCCTGTTCGCTCGGGAGGATCGCCGCGAGCATGGTGTAGTCGGGCTTGGGTGTCTTGTTGCCCGAGAAGGGGCCGCCCATGGATTCCAGATAAGTGCCTTTGGCGGTGAGCAGGGTGATCTTTTTCCCACCCATCTCTTTTTCTTCGGTCTTGGATTCGGGGGTGCCCTCGAACTGGCCGATCCAACGGTCGATATTCGCCTGGGTGCCCCCGCCCTGACCGGCACCGAAGAAGAAGATGACAAGCTCCACATCGACGAGATCCTCCGCCTCGTGGTCGTAGATGAACTGGCCCGCCCGCATCGCGCTGGCGACTTGTTGGCGCACCCATGGCTTGTCGTAGGTAAAGGTGAATTCGCTCACCTTGATGCTTTCCGCGTCATTGGCTCGGAGCGCGGGTGCGGTGGAGGTCAGGAGCAAGGCGGCGGCGGCGAGGAGAAAGATGTTTTTCATGCGAGTGATAAGAAAGGTTGGGTCGTCGTGCTCGGAGGAAGTTGACAAGGGAAGAGGGATAACCCGGTCCTTTCACCCTGTCCACTCCGTGATGAAGCACCGTGTCATTTTTTACGAGAGCTGGCGGGAGCGTCGTTTGATCCCGGCCAGTGCCGTCGCGAGGAGGGCCAAACACCCCATTCCCACCGAGAAGACATCGCCGTGGCGGGCGTAGAAACTCATCGGCGGATTCAGATCGACGGTGATCGTGGCGGGTAGACTGCCGCGGATGTAGGTGGAACCGCTCTCCGCGTCGCGGAGGATGCGAGGCTGGCGGGAGCGCCCCTCCCGATCATAGAGGCTGCCCCACTCGTCGATGAATCCGCTCACCCCGGTGTTCGCGGCGCGGATCATGGGACGGCGCAGTTCGATGCAGCGGAAGAGGGCGTTGTAAAAGTGGTGGGTGGACTCGGCGCTGTCGTAAAACCAGCCGTCGTTGGTGACATTGACCATGATCTGCGGTCCGTTCCGGATGAACTTGCGGGCGTGGCGCGGCACCGTGTCCTCGAAGCAGATCAGGGGAATGATTCCGATGGAGTGGCCGTCCTTTTCCATCGCGAGGGGTTCGTAGGAGTCGCCGGGGGTGAAATCGCGTTCGATGATGTCGCCCGCGATCCATTCGAAGACGGGAAAGCGGCCGCGAAAGGGGAGATACTCGCCGAGCGGCACGAGATGGACTTTTTTGTGCATCTGATACGATTCCGTATCGCCTTGCAGGAGAGTGAGGGTGTTGTAGACCTCGCTGTGGTCGAGGTGGTTGTCCTCCAAGCCGGTGATGAGGTAAAAATCGTCGCCCTTGAGAATGTGATCGTTGAAATACTCCTGCACCCAGGGTGCGCTGAACTGCCCCGGGATCGCCGTCTCCGGCCAGATCATGAGATCGAGCGGAGCGGTCTCGACGAAGGTGCGGGTGAGATCGCGGTATTCGAAAAGGATCTTCTGGCGCAGGCGGAGATCGTCGGACCACTTGTCCTCGAGCGAGACATTGAGCTGGAGGATGCGGGCGCGCAGATCCACCGTTTCCGAGGGACGTCGCAGCAACGCGGCGTTGCCGTAGAGGAGCAGGCCCATGATCACGACCACTCCCAGAGCGAAATCGAAATGCGGGCGCAGCCGTCGCCGGTCCCGTATTTCCCGCCCGAGCCGCACCGCGGTGCCGTAGACGAGGATGCCGACAAACAGCAGCACGAAGCTGTAGCCGGTAATCCCGATGACATCGGCGAACTGAACGAGGAGCAACTGGTTTTTCAGGGCCACGCCGAGTCCGTTCCATCCGTAACCGGTGAAAAGGAACCCGCGCAGCCACTCCAGGCCGCACCAGGCCGCACCGTTGAGGAAGGCGACACGGATCAGGGAGAAAGATTGTCCGAAGAGATTGTCTTTTCCTTCGTCGGGCGCGAGCGGAACCCATCTTCCCACCGTCGCGGCGAAGGCGCCGAAGACCGCGAAATAGAGCGCGAGATACGAGGCGAAGACGAGCAGCGCGCCGAGGCCGGCCCACGCCGTTCCCGCGACGTGTGAGATCTCGGTGATGAAACGGACGTCGATCAGGAAAAAGGCGAAGCCGGTGAGGAACCCGAGAAAAAAGCCGCGCTTCCACCGGGGCTGTCCCGGTTTTCGCGGAGGGGAGAACCAGAGTGCGGTGAGGAGTGGTGCGGACCAGAACCAGATCAGCCCGCCGTAGTCCCACCAGGGATAGCAGAGGGCGAGGAGCACGCCGCTGAGCAGCGCGGCCGCCTCCGGCCAGTAGCGCGACGCGGCGGAGCGGAGGAAGCGTGGCGGAGCCGTCGGAGCCTTGTGCGACGAGGATACGGACATGTCTTACTCAAGCGTTGATTCCCGTTCCGTCGATAGATCTTTTCCACGCGTGGAGGAAGGGGCCAATCTTCCCCGACGAAAGACTTCCGATTGCCAAACCAGCGGGGGATTTTTCGCCCATTCCGCACATTACGCCGCGCCATGGAGCGTCACGGTCTTCCCGGCTACCCGCGCGGGCGGAAGGTGCTTTTCTCCGCAAGGTTTTGCCACAATTCCTTCTCCGTGTCGCCGACCGACTCGGGGAACTCGGCCACAAGCGTCACGTAAAGATCGCCGAATTCCCCCTGGGCTTTGGGGAGTCCCTTGCCGCGAAGACGCAGTTTGCCGCCGGGTTGGCTGCCGGGTTTGACCGTCATTTTGACGTCGCCATGCGGCGTGGGAATGGTGGCGCTGGCCCCGAGGACAAACTCCCACGGTGCGAGAACGAGGTCGCTGTCGAGGTCGCGGCCATCGGGCTTGTAGAGCGGATGCCGCTCCAGGCGGACCCGCATGTAGAGATCGCCGTCGGGGCCGCCGTTGCTCCCGGGGTATCCGAGGCCGGCGCAGCGGATTTTCTGCCCTTCGCCGATGCCCCGGGGGATTTTGACGCGGATGGTCGTCTCCTTTCCGGGACGCCCGTCCGCCGAAGGGCGGGCCAGCCGAACCTCCCGGGTCGAGCCGTGCATGATTTCCTCGATGCGAACAAGCAGGTCGGCCTCGATGTCCGCGCCCTCTCTCGGACGGGTCGAGTGTCCGCGCGGCGCTCCGCCGTAACCGCCGAAGGGGCTGCCGCCGCCTCCGGCTCGACCGCCGAAAAAGCTCTCGAAGAAATCACTGAAACCGGTGCTGCCCCCGAAGTTGAATTCGTACTCGCCGCCGCCGGGGAAACCGGAGTAGCTCCCGCCGGAGGGATATTCGGCCCCGTGCTGCCAGTTCGCTCCGAGAGTGTCGTATTTTTTTCGCTTTTCCGGATCGCCGAGGACTTCGTAGGCTTCGTTCACCGCTTTGAAGCGTTCCTCCGCGTCGGGAAGGTCTTTCGCGACGTCCGGGTGATACTTGCGCGCGAGCTTTTTAAAAGCCTTTTTGATCTCGTCCTGCGAAGCCGTTTTGTCGACTCCGAGGGTTTCATAATAATCACGATACTGCACCGCCATGGGAAAATTGCGCTCACTTGAGAGTGGGGGGAATAAGCCAGCGGAACCGGCCTTGTGCAATGGCGAATGAGCCCCGGTGTTCCCGGATGCGGATCACGCGTGTTTTTTGAAAATGCGGTCGGTCAGATTCAGCACAAGGATGAGCAAGCAAGGAAGGAATGTCAGGGTGATGAGGGCGGTGAAGCCGAGGCCAAAAAGCACGATGGCCCCGAGACCCCGGTAGAGTTCGGTCCCGTCACCCGGAATAAAGACGAGGGGAGAGAGCCCCATGACGGTGGTGGCGGTGGTCATGAGGATGGGACGCAGGCGGGAGGCGACCGCGTCGCGGACGGAGTCGAAGACGGGAAGCCGGTGTGTTTTCCAGTTTTCCACGGCGCGTTCGACGATGAGAATGGGGTTGTTCACCGCGCTGCCGAGGAGGATGAGCAGGCCCAGCATCGTGATCATGTCAAAAGGCTGGCTGATGGGGGCGAGTCCGAAGAGGGGGAGCCAGGCACCGATTTTGTTGAGCAACCAAAGCCCGATGATGCCTCCGCTGATGCCGAGGGGAACGGTCAGGAGGATGAGGAAGGGGTGTCCCCAGTGGCGGTAGATGATGACCAGTTGCAGGTAACAAAGCAACACCGCGATCCACATGTTCTGCCCGAGGGATTTGCGGGTGGCGTCGAGTTGATCGCTCGCACCACTGATGTCGATGGCCACTCCGGGGGGCAGCTTTCCGCCCTGGCGGAGGGGGATCACGATATTTTCCCGGATCGTGTTGACAGCGGTTTCGAGCGGCACGGAGCGCGGGGCGATGACGTAGAGGGTTACGGTGCGTTTTCCGTCGACCCGGCGGATCTCGGCGGTATCGACGGTTTCGGTGATGGTGGCGAGGGAACCGAGCGGCATCACGGTTCCCTGGGGAGTGTAGATGGGGAGGCTCTCGAGCTTGTCGAGCGCCTGTCGGTCGGCCGCCTGGCTGAAAAGGAAGATGTCGATCTTGTCGTCGTTGAGGTAAAACTCATCAACAAAAGCCCCGTCACTGAGCGCGGCGGCGGCGAAACCGAAATCCCTCGCCCGGAAGCCGAGTTCCTCGAGCCGTTCCCAGTGCGGGCGGATTTCGAGAAGAGGCTGGCCGAGGGTCAGGGAGGAGGGCACCGAGTTGATCTGGGCATCGTCGATTTCCTCTTCGGCGAGCCGGTAAATCTCGCGGGCGGTGGCGTAGATCTCGGGGAGTTCGGGGCCGCTGATGTCGAGGGCCACCGCCCTGGTGCCGCCGTCGTTGCTGGAGATGATGGAACCCCGCGTGGAGAAGGCCCGCATCCCCGGGTAGGAGCGGAACCGCTCCGTCATGAGATCCATGAAAAGACCGATGTGTTTCGGGTCGCGGGTCACGGTGATGACCCGCATGGACTCGGGTTCGACGATGAAGGTGATGCGATCGAGGGCGGGAATGGGAGATTCGCCCGATTCCAGGGGCGGATGGTCCTCCTCCAGGGCGGGCAGCATTTCCGCCTGCAATTCGAGGGCGATGCGTTCCATCTCCCGCAGGCTGTAGCCGGGCGGCGCGATCATCGTGGAAAAGGCCTTGGCCTCCTCTCCTTCGGGCAGGTATTCGGCGGGCGGCACGAAATAGGTGAAAATCGCGAAGGCGGTGAGGAAGGTGAGGAAAAGGCAGGCAAATCGACGCCACGCCGAGGAAAGAATCCAGGTGAGGGGGACGAGGAGTCGGGGCGGCTTGAGCACGCGCGGCTGGCGCGGCCGGAACCAGCGGGGCAGGTTGGCGTAGGCCACCGGGACGACGGTGGTGGCAACCAGCATGGAGACGAGGATGGAGGCGGAGATGGCGATGCCGATGTCGGAAAAAAGCTGGCCCGCTTCTTCTTTTACAAAGAGTAGCGGGAGAAAGACCAGCACCGTGGTCATCGTTCCGGAGAGGACGGCGCTCCAGACGGCTTTGGTGCCGTCGCGCGCGGCCTCGAAGCGGGTTTTTCCCTTTTGTCTTTCGATCTCAATGCTCTCCAGGACCACGATGGTATTGTCCACGGTCATGCCGATGGCAAACGCGATTCCCGCGAGGGAAATGACGTTGATGGTGCGATCGAGGAGCAGCAGGCCGATGAATCCCGCGACAATGCAGAGAGGCATGCCTGACATGGCGATAAACGTCGTCGATCCCGAGCGCAGGAAAAGGAACATGACAAGGGCCGTGAGGAGGGCCCCGATGAAGATGTTCTGGATGACGTTTCGGACCGAATTTTCCACATAACGAACGTCGTCGTTGCTCACCTCCATTTTCAGCCCCGCCGGGTGAAGCAGGTCCTCGTTGAGTCGTTCCACCACAGGGAGGGCGGCTTCCTTGATGGAAATGACATTGGAGCCGGTTTGGCGGACGAGGCTCACGCGGATGTTGGCGTCGCCGTCGGAATAGGAGAGGTTGCGCAGTTCCGCGTGGTCCAGGGTGATCTCGGCGACATCGCCGAGACGGGTCACGGAATCGCCCCGGCGCACGAGGATGAGATCATCGAGTTCGTCGAGCGAACGAAAACGTCCCACCGTGCGGATGAGATAGCGCCGTTTGCCGCTGTCGAGATCACCGGCGGAAATGTCGATGTTGCGGGCGCGGATCGCCTCGCGGACGTCGGTGAGGGAGAGGTTGCGCTCGGCCAGTTTGGCGGCGTCCACCTGGATGCGGATCTGACGTTCCGCCCCGCCCCCGAGGCGGACCTGGGAGACCCCCTCGATGCGTTCGAGGGGCGGGCGGATATTGTCGTCAACATAGTCGAGCAGCATGTTGATCTCGTGATTTTGCGGATTGCCCGGCAGCGGAACGATGCGAAAGGAGAGGAACGGATTGTAGGAAAAAGAATCGCTGCTGAGGACCGGTTCATCGACATTTTCCGGGTAGGAGGGGACCTGGCTGAGGGCGTTGTTCACCTCGAGGAGGGCTTCGTTGGCATCGACTCCGAAAGGGAACTCCAGCTCGACCTCGGCGCGACCGGTCGAGGCGAGGGCGGTGAGGCGCTTGATGTTGGGGATCCCGCGGAGATATTCCTCCTGCTCGATGAGAATCTCTTTTTCAATGTCCTGCGGTGTCGCGCCGGGCCAGCGGGTGTCGATGGAGATGATGCGGGTGTCGAGATCGGGGATCATCTGCACGGGCACCCGCGTCGCCGCCACGATCCCGAGCAGGAGAATCATCGCGACGAGGACGGTCACGAGGATGCCGTTTTTGAGGATATTCTCTATCATATCACTCAGGGCGCGGTCGCAGGGGTGTCCTCCCCGGTGGCTTCGTCGAGGGTGACGGGCTGGTTTTCCCGGAGGCTTTCGTTCCCTTTCAGGACAATTTGTTCACCGCCTTCCAGCCCGGAGAGCACCTCGGTGAGTTCCCCCAGGGCATCCCCGGTCCGGATGTCGCGCGATCGCACCATGGCCTGTTCTCCGTTTTGGGAAACGACCCAGACTTTGATGGAGCCATCGGGATAACGCACCACGGCATCGCGCGGAATCTGCACACTCTTGCCCTCGCGGGGCCGGAAGGAGATCTCCGCCGTCCCCGACATGCCGGGCGCGGCGAGGGCTTTCTCACCGTCGAATTCGAGACGGGTGAGAAAAGTGCGCGAGACCTCGTCTTTCACCGGGACCATCGTGGCGATATGGGCCTTGAGAGGAATGTCAGGATAGGCGTCGAGCCGGACGATGACTTTTTCCGCATCGGACACATGGGTGAGAAACTCCTGCGGCACCTGGAGATCAAAGCGGGGTTTTTCGGTTTCGACGAGTTCGAGGACGGGAGTGCCGGTGGGGACCCATTCGCCCTCTTCGGTGAGTTTGCGACTGATCACTCCGCTGAAAGGGGCGATCAAGCGGTGTCTCGCGATCAGCTCGATTTGTTCGCGTTCGCGGACGAGGAGCTGCTGCAGATTGGCTTCGCTGACGAGGACGGCGGACTTGCGTGTTTCGGCCTCGGACTTGGGGAAACCGCCGGTCTTGACGAGGTCGCGGACTTCTTCCTCCTGCCGTTTTGCCTCCTTCAACTGGATGCGGCTGCGGGCGATCTCCGCACGGATTTCTTCGAGGCTGATTTCCGCGAGATCAGTGTCGAGGGTCATGAGGACATCGCCTTTTTTGACAAGGTGCCCTTCGTCGACCTCTATTTCCATGACCAGGCCGGTGGCGCGGGAGGAGAGCCGCGCTTCCCGTCGCGCGGTCACGGTTCCGGTGAGGGAAATCGTCCGCAGAATGCCTTCGGCCTTTTCCGCCCTCACGGTGAGAACCCGGGTGGGGGCTTCGGCGGCGAGAGCGGACGAGGTCGCACCGGACAGAGCGAGAAGGCAAAGGGCGGGAAGAAGACGACCGCGGGGAAAACGGCAAGGTGGGGGAACGAGGACGGCGGGGCGGGTCATTGCTCGGGTTCAATCTGACGGGGCGGGAGCTGCGTTGAGGAATAAGGAGAACACATTCCGCCCGTACGGCATCTATTTTCTCTTGGAATTGGGATCGTAAAAGATGCGTATATCCGCTTCCGTCGTGCCGAGCAATTCCTGGGCCCGGATCAGGGCGTTCCGGGTCGAGAGGTTCGGATTGCGCGGGTGGTTGAGGAAAATATTGCGGCGTCCGATGACCTCGACCGAGCCGGCGTTCCGGAGCACGCGTTAGACGTCCTTGGTCGCGCCGCTGATGATGTCGTGGCGATCGAGGTTTCGGTGGATCTGGTCCATCTCCTCGTGGGCGTCCATGGTAGATGAG
>CAYLJC010000027.1:0-13949 GCA_964383345.1 uncultured Akkermansia sp.
CAGCGCTACCGCGTCCATCTCGTCGATGAAAAAGACCGGGGCAACCAGCGCCCGCCCTGGATCACGGTGAACGTGAACAAAAACCTCCCGCCCAAAATCAAACTCCTCTTTCCCGGCCGCGATTTCGAAGTCTCCGCCCTCCAGGAACTCCCCCTCGAAGCCGAAGTCTGGGACGATGTCGAGGTTCTCGCGACGGGAATGAGTTACACCTACAAGGACGAGGAGACCGAGGTGCCGCTCACTGACAAGCCCCTCCCGGGAAATCAAACCCATCGCCTCAGCGCGCTCATCGATGTCGAAAGTCTCCAGGCCGCGGAGCAGGATCTCATCACCTATTATTTCTGGGCCGAGGACACCGACCGCGAGGGCAAACGGCGGCGCACCGCCAGCGACATGTTTTTCGCCGAAGTGCGGCTTTTCGAAGAGATCGTCCGGGAAGGCCAGCCCCGGAGCGGACAGGGATCGCCCGCCGGCGGTGAGACGGAGGAACTCCTCCGGATCCAGAAAGACATCGTCAACGCCGCCTGGAAACTCATTCGCGATCACGAAGCCGGCAAAGGCTTCGCCGACCTCGACGAGGATGTCGAGGTCGTGCGGGAATCCCAGCTCGTCGTCGTCGCCAAGACCGACGAGACCATAGCAAAAACCCAAAGCGCCGAACTGCGCGAGATTTTCGAGCAGGCCCGTGAGGAGATGAACCAGGCCGTCGCCGAACTCGTCTCCGTCGCCGAAAAAGAAGATCTCGCCGGCCTGCGCCCCGCCCACAACAAAGCCGTCGCCGCCTACGCCAAGCTCATCGAAGCCCGCGCCCGCGAGATGGAGATTTCCATGTCGAAGGATCCGTCGTCGGGACGGTCGCAGGAGCACCGGCAGCAGAACATGAATCTCGAACTCACTCGCAGGGAGTTGAAATACGAAGAGAACACCGTCGCCCAGGATTCCGCGCAGACCGCCGAGCAAAAGGAAAACCTCGCCGTGCTCAGTCGGCTCAAGGATCTCGCACGACGTCAGGAGGCCATCGCGGAAAAAATCAAGGAACTCGAGAACCAGATGCAGAACGCCTCCGACGAAAAAAAGGCCGAAATCGAGCGCCAGCTCAAGCGCCTCCAGGAAGAGCAGCGCGAACTCCTCCGCGAAGCCGACGACCTCTCCGGGCGAATGGGTTCCGACGAAAATCGCGCCCACATGTCTGAGGAAAAAGCACGGCTCGAAGAATCCCGCGAGAACATCCGCGAAACCGCCGAACATCTCGAATCGGGCGAACTCACCGAGGCCGCCAACTCCGCGACCCGCGCGCAGGAGCAGCTCGAGGAGATGCAGGAGGCATTCCGGGAAAAGACCTCGCGCCAGTTCGCCGGGGAGATGACGGCCTTGCGCGAGGCGACCCGCGCGCTCGCCGAAACCCAGGAGAGCCTCGGTGCAGCCGTTGATGAGATGGCGAACGAACCCGCCGAGCGGAATTTCGACGACGAGGCCCGGGACCGGCAGGGGGAACTCGCCCAGTCCTTCGCCAATCAAGCGACCGCGCTGGAGGAAGTCGTCGAGCGGATGCGGACTCTCAGCGAGCAGTCCGAGATCTCCGAGCCGCTCCTCTCCGACGCCCTGTATGAAGCGGTGCGCCGGACGATGACCGATCAGGTCGGGGAATCGCTTGCGGAAGCGCGCGATCTCACTTTTTACAACCGCACCACCCAGGCCCAGGCCGCCGAAAAAGCCGCCGCCCGCGGGATCGAAGAATTGAAGAAAAACGTCGAAGCCGCCGCCGAGAAAGTGCTTGGCAACGAAGCGGAAGCCTTCCGCCTGGCCCGCTCCGAACTCGACAAACTCATCGAAGAAAGCGAGGCCGAGACCCGACGCCTCGGTGACAAAGAAGCCTCCGGCGAAGCCGCCGAAGAGGGTCAAGCCACCGGGCAAACAGGGTCGGACGAGGGGGAAAAAGAGGGAGGCGAAACCCTCGCGGAAGCCGAAAAATCCCCACCCGGCGCGGGCGAAAGCAAGGCCGAAACGGCCGGCAACGACGCCGAGGGGCAAAAAGGCGCGAAAGGGAAGGGCGAAGGGAAAGGGAAGGCAGAAGCCGACACACTCGCCGCGGGAGAGTCCGGCGAAGGCACCCCCCCCGGTGCGGGTGCCGGGGATGCGCGGGACGGCAAAGGAAAGGGCGGGGGCGAAGCCCGGCAACAGGCGATGCGACCGGGCAATGGGCAACGACGCGGCGGGCTCAGCGGGAGCGGCGATGATCGGAGCGGTGGTCCGCCCTCTCCCGGTCAGACTGCGGGAGGGCCGCTATTTTTTGATCAGGACAGCGAACAGCGCGAGGCGGGTCCCATCACCGGCGAGGACTACGAAGCCTGGAGCGATCGTCTCGCCGGGGTCGAGGAGATGCTGCCGCAGGAGGACTTGCGCAACGCCGTCGGCCAGGTCCGCGACGACGCGCGGGCGATGCGGATCGATTTTCGCCGCGACAACCAACCGCCCGGGGCCGCTACGATCCAACGGAAGATCACCGAGCCCCTCATCGAGCTGCGCCAGCGTCTCAACGAAGAGATCGCCAAACTCAATCGGGAAAATCCCGTCGCGCCGATCGATCGCGATCCTGTCCCGAGCGAGTTCCGCGATTTGGTGAGAAGATACTACGAAGAGCTGGGCGCGGGCAACTGATCCATGGTAACTCCTCCGCCGTATCCTCCGTCCTTCGACTCCGAAGCCTCCCCTGCATGACCGTGCCCTTCTCCGAACCCACACCGGCCAAACTCGCCTCTCTTGCCTTTGCCAACGAATCCTGGGCGTGGGTCGCGATGCTCTTCGGGCTGGGGGCGGTCGCGGTCCTTTTCCTGACCTATCGCTTTTCTCCCCTGCGGGGCGGGAAAAAAGTCGCGGCCATCGCGCTGAAGACCACTGGACTGCTGCTCCTCGCCCTCGCCCTGCTGGAGCCGGTCCATCTCGAGGAGACGCCAAAAAAACATTCCAATGACGTCGTTGTCCTCGCGGACAATTCAGCGGGCCTGGCCGTTCCGCTGCAGACGGACCGGCCCTCTCCCGCAGCCGCGCTGCAGGGTGCCCTCGCCGAAGTTTCGCCCGGACTGCCGCCCGCGTGGCTGGCGGGGATCGCCGAGACCTTCCGGGTGCAACCCTTTCTCTTTGATCGCGGACTGCGCCGCGTCGACGATTTCAGCGGACTCGATTTCGCCCGCAACAGTTCGGCGCTCGGGGCGGCGCTGGAGAGCATCGAGTCGCGTTTTCAAAACCGTCCCCTCGCCGCGACGGTCGTTTTCACCGACGGAAACGCGACCGATGCCGCGTTGTTGGAGTCGTATCTCACCGTGCTGGCGGCAAAAGAGCCGGGACGGCGCGTCCCCGTTTTTCCCGTGCTCGTGGGCGAAGCCAACCCGGCGGCCCGCGACCTCGCGGTGACCCGGGTCGATGCGGCCACCACGCAGTTCGAGGACGCCCAGGTCACGCTCCGGGTGGAGGCCGAAGCCCTCGGCGAATTCCCCGATGCCGTCGAGATCCATGTGTCGAATGAAAAAGGCGACGAGATCGCGAAAACCCCGGTCGTTTTCCCCTCGGGCAGCGAACGCCGCACGACCTCGGCGCGGCTTCGTCTCGCTGCGGTGCCGCCAGGAATTTCCTTCCTGAACGTGGGGATTCGTCAGGTGGGTGAAACGGCCTCGCCGGAGCTGACCGAAAAAAACAACCGCCGCCGCGTCTCGGTACATCGCGGGAACGGTCCCTACCGCATTCTCTATGTCAGCGGCCGGCCGAACTGGGAGTACAAATTCCTCCGCCGCGCCATCGCCAACGACGCCGAACTGGATCTCGTCGGGCTGATCCGCATCGCAAAGCGCGAACCCAAATTCGAGTGGCGGGGCCAGGCGGGTGAGAGCGGCAACCCGCTCTTCCGCGGGTTCAACAAGGAAATTCCCGAAGAGGCGCAGCGCTACGACGAGCCCGTCCTCGTGCGGCTCAACACCGCGACGCCCGAGGAACTCCGTGCCGGTTTCCCCAAAACCGCGGAGGAACTGTTCACGGCCTACCGCACCATCATCATCGACGACCTCGAGGCCGGTTTTTTCACCCGGGAACAGCAAAACCTGATCGACCGTTTCGTCGCGATGCGGGGGGGCACAGTGTTGATGTTAGGCGGGCAGGAATCCTTCCAGCAGGGCGATTGGGAGAACACGCCGGTGGGTCGGCTCCTCCCCGTGTATCTCGATCAGAGGAGCAGGGGAAACGCGGCGCTCGAAGCGACCTACGACCTCACCCGCGAAGGCCGGTTGGAGGACTGGATGCGGCTCCGGGCCGGAGAAGAGGAGGAGGACATCCGCCTCGCCTACATGCCGCCCTTTTTTGCGGTGAACCAGCTCACCGCGATCAAGCCCGGGGCGAGCGTTCTCGCGACGGTGACGGACGGTGAGCAGCGCGTCCACCCCGCGCTGGTGACGCAGCGCTACGGCGAGGGAAAGACCGCCGCCCTCGCTGTCGGGGATATGTGGCGCTGGGCGATGAAGGACGCCGAACAGCAGGCCGAAGCCGGAAAAATGTGGCGTCAGCTCCTGCGTTGGTCCGTCACCGATGTGGCGGGACGGGTCGAGGTAGGGAAGGAGGAAAGCAGCGAGGGGGCGATTCCGGTGACCCGGGTTTCCGTCCGGGTGCGGGACGAGGCTTTCGCACCACAGGACGACGCCACGGTCCTGCTCACGGTGAAAGAAGTGGATGGGTCGAGCCGCCAACTCACCGCCGAAGCTTCGCTCGACGAACCGGGGCTTTTCACCGCCGAATACCTCTCCGAAGAGAGCGACGGCTACCGCATCGAAGCCCGCGTCCTAGACGGGGCGGGCCTCGAAATCGGCAAGGGGGAGGTGGCCCGTGCGCTCAATCCCGAGGCCGCCGAGTTCGCTCGACTCGGACCCGATCCCACTCCGCTCGCCCGCCTCGCCGAAGTGAGCGGCGGGAAGCTGCTCTCCCTCGCGGAGCTCGGACAACTCCCCGGCCTGCTCCGCGAGTTGGATCTGCCGGTCGTTGAAACCAAGCAAACGCCGCTCTGGCACAGTCCATGGTTGTTCCTCATCGCCCTGCTTTGTTTCCTCGGCGAATGGACCTTGCGTCGCCGCAGCGGCACGATTTGATTTTTTGATCCCATGACGCGCATTTTTGTTTTCCTCCTTCCGCTCCTGCTTTTCCCCGCCGCACCGGTCCGGGGGGAGTCGGCGGCGGAATCGGGTTTGAAAATCCTCCTCGTCATCGGGGCTGGCGGCACTCCGGAATACGAAGTGATTTTTCAAGAGACGGAGGCGCTCTGGATCGAGGCGGCAAAAAAAGGCGGGGCGACCATCGAGGTGATCGGAGGCGAAGGGGCGGAGGGTGATGAGGCAAAACATCTCCGCGAGAAAATCGCTGCGGAGAAAGCCCCCGAACTCTGGGTGGTGCTGGTCGGTCACGGGACCTTCGACGGCAGGGTCGCCAAATTCAATGTGCCCGGACCCGACTTCACCGACGAAGAACTCGCCGATTGGCTCGGCGGCTACGAAGGGGCGCTCACCGTCATCAACACGGCCTCCGCGAGCGGCTCGTATATCCGGGAAATGGCCGCACCGGGACGGGTCGTTATCACCGCCACAAAGAACGAGGGCGAGATTTCTTTCACCCGTTTCGGGCGTTTTTTCGCCGAGGCCATCGGGGGCCTCAGCGACGCCGATCTCGACAACGACAAGCAGGTCTCGCTGCTCGAAGCCTTCCTTTTCGCCTCGAACCGGGTCGCCCTTTTTTACCAGGATGACGGACGCCTCGCCACCGAGCACGCCCTCCTCGATGACAACGGCGACGGTCTCGGATCGCGGGCGGAATGGTTTGAAGGGACCACCCCGATCCAAACGGCATCGGCCGAGGCAAAACCCGACGGGGATCTCGCGGCGCAAAAAGTGCTCGTGAAAAACGCCTTTGAGCGGCTCCTCTCTCCCGCGCAGGCCAACAAGCGCGACGAACTGGAGCGTCGTGTCGTTGAGTTGCGTCGGGCGAAATCGTCTCTCGACGAAAGCGACTATTACGGCAAACTGGAGTCGCTCCTCCTCGAACTCGCGCGCCTCTATGACGCGGTCGGGGGGAGCTGAGAGTTTTCATGAAAGCTATCGCATCGTTGCAGGAACGATCGCCGCTCTCGCATGGCGGACGCGGTTTTGCGGCCCTGCTTTTCCTCGCCCTCGGGGGGATCGCCACTTTCGCCGGGATCGAACCGGTCTGGGTAAAATGGGTCGTGCTCGCCGGTGCGGTGAGCGGCCTCGTGACAGTCAGCCTCTGGAAAGCGCCGGCGAAGGACGAGGCCGTGAGCGAGGAGGAGATCGTCGAGATCGCCCGCCGCGCCATCAAGACCGAGGCGGCGCGGCTCGATGCCAAACGCCAGGGACTGGAGAAGGTGCTGATGGCCTACGGCGAATGGATGGAGTTCCCCGATTTCCAAACGCTCCGCACCATAGATTGGAAAGACGAGGCCCACGTCGCAATGGACGCCCGCGTCGCCGCGCTCCTCGACAACGAGGCCGATTTGATGTTGCAACGTTTTTCCAGCGGGGTCTACTGGGCCAGCGGGAAGTTCGAGGCGAGGCAACTGCTCCTCGACCTTGCCTCTTTCACCGAAGCGATCGCCCGGATCTACCGGCCCGAATCCGATCTGCCGCTCCTCGAACTGAATCTCGAAAGTCTCTTCAAGGCGATCAACCGCGCCTCGCTCCAGATCATTCTCCTCATCGAAGAACTGCCCATCCTCGAAGTCAAGGAGATGAACCTGCGCAAGGTCTCCGAGAACATCCGCACGGCGAGCAAGGTCTATCGCAAGTACGAGGAACTGCAGCCCTACCTCAGGCCGGTGCGTTATCTCTGGCACGGCAGCAAAATGTTCATCGCCTCCAACCCGCTCCTCGCGGCCGGCTGGATCGCGGGGTCCGAACTCATGTGGAAAGGCGGCATGCATCTCGGGAAAAAGGCGATGGACGTCTACCTCCTCAGCCTGGTGCGGCAGACCCTCGGGATCGTCGCCTGGGAGACCGCCGGAATCTATGACCCCACCCATCGCTACCGCAGCCCCGACTGGATCTACGGAGTGGAACTGGCCCATCTCCTCAGCAAATTCGAAGCGACCCAGGAGGTTCTGCGGGAATCTTTCCGCGAACTGGGCAAACTCCCGCTGCGCAGCACCTACGACCGCGTTTTCCTCTATCGCTGCATCGCCCAGAACACCAGTCCCAAGCCCTCCCTCTTCGCCCAGCCCGAGCTGCTCCCGGTGGCAACGCGGTTCGCCCTGAGGGACCGCCTGCTCGCCTTTTACGAGAAAAACATCAGCGCCAACGCCGCGACGGAAAATCCCGCCACCCTGAAATGGCGCGCGGGTTTGGAGGAGCGGTTGGGGGTTTGTTAACGTCCTGTTGCATAAAGGCCTGCAACGCAAAATCCTGATTTGGCAGAAAATTGACCTGAGCGAAAAGGACATCGAAATTGAAATCGACTCTGTCGCCGACCTGGAGGTGTATCGTTGCGTTGAGCCATCCGAGAGGAGCCTCCACTTCGGCCTGACCGCCGGAATATCGGGATCAGTTTTTCCGTCGGGCAAGCGACCGAATTGGCTCCCGCAGGGATCGGGTCACTTGAAGTCGAAGCGGCAGCACCCGAGGTCGAGTATTCCGGAAGTGCTTCGGAAACGAATCCGTTTCAGAAAGGCGGGCACGATGCTGATCTCCTTGAAGCGACCGTTGCGCTCCACTTGCAGGATGCCGACCTCCTTGAGAATGCGGACGTGTTTGGAGGCGTTGTAGTTGGAGATCCCGAGACGCTCGGCGATCTCGCCGAGATGCTTGGTACCGGGCGAGGCGATGAGAAGCCGGACGATCTCCCAGCGGCTTTCATCCGAAAGCGCGCGGAGGAAGGGAAGGCAGTCTGTCGTTTCCGGAGTGGCCATGGCTTCAGGAAAGCATACCACATGGCATCGCCTGATGCGGAGGAAATCTCGGCCCACGACACGAATGGCAAATGGAGCCTTGTCTTGACGGTGGGAACGAACCGGGCAACCACTTACTTTGTTGGTCCATATCCTGCTCAAAGCTCCGCCAAAGGCATCTCTCATCTCCTGACCCCCATCTCCCATGCCTCCGCGATTTTCCTCCCTCGCTCTCCTTCTCGCCCTCGTCCTCTGCGGATGTGGTGCTCCGGATCGGACTCCCTCCGGCGCATCGGACAAACTTTCGGTGGCGGTGGCGGCTTCCATGCGATTTGCCTTCGAGGAAATTTCCGAAGCCTTCACCGCAGAGCACACCGGAGTGGTGATCGAGCCGGTCTTCGGGGCGAGCGGAATGTTTTTTGCCCAAATCGTGCAGCGCGCTCCCTTTGACATGTATCTCTCCGCCGACACCAAATACCCCGACGAACTCAAAAAAGAAGGGCACACCGAAGAGGTTTATCCCTACGCCAAAGGTCGTCTCGTCCTCTGGGCACCAAAATCGGCCGGACTCGAAGTGGCCAAACGCGGCATGGAAGCCCTCGGCGATCCCCGGATTTCCCGCATTTCCATCGCCAATCCCGAACTCGCCCCCTATGGTCGCGCCGCCATCGAGGCCATGGAACACTACGGAGTCGCGGCAGAAGCGACCGACAAACTGGTCCGCGCGGAAAATGTGGGGCAGGCTGTCCAGTTCGTGCAATCCGGGGCCGCCCAAATCGGGCTGTTTGCTTATTCCCTGACCTTTGTCCCGGAAATGAAAGACGGTGATCTCTGGCTCGTCCCAGCGGAGGCGCACCTGCCTCTCGCACAGAGCGGCACGATCCTGCCCGGCTGTCGGGATCGTCAACTCGCGGAAGAGTTCCGTGATTTTCTCCTCGGCCCGGAAGGACGGGCCATCCTGGAGCGGCACGGTTTTTCCGCTCCCTGACAAACGCACTCCGCATGGACCCGACCGCGCTCTGGCTCACCCTCAAACTGGCGGTCCTGACCACGCTGATTCTTCTTGTCCTGGGCCTGCCCCTCGCCTGGTGGATCGCGACGACGCGGTGGCGTGGCCGGGTCCTCGTCGAGGCGGTTGTTTCCCTGCCCCTGGTGCTGCCGCCCACGGTGGTCGGCTTTTATCTGCTGATGGCGACGGGACCGCGCTCCCGTATCGGGGCGACCTACGAAGAATGGTTCGGGGGAACCCTTCCCTTCAGCTTCGCCGGCATTCTCATGGCTTCGGTGATTTTTAATCTGCCTTTTGTCCTGCGACCCTTCATCGTGGGTTTCAGCAGCATAGACCGAACCTTTCTCGAAGCCTCGTGGGGGCTGGGAGCCTCACGGTGGAGGACTTTTTTCCGCATCGCCCTCCCTCTCGCCTGGACGGGTGTGCTCTCGGGGATGGTCCTGGGATTCGCACACACCGTGGGGGAGTTCGGAGTCATTCTGATGGTGGGGGGAAATATCCCCGGAGTGACGAGAACCCTCTCGATTTCCCTCTACGACGACGTCCAGGCGATGCACTACGAGAGTGCGGCGGAAACCGCGCTCTGGCTCGTCGTTTTTGCTTTTGTAAGTCTCTCGCTGGTGATGTCGATGAGTCGCCGTTATCGTCCGATTTGAGGGTGCCTGCGGTCTGGAACAGTCCGGAGCGGAGAGCATTGCCGTCGGCGGGAACCCCGTGGATGCGTAATGTCCGCCGGATTCCGTGCGTGCTAAAGTTTTTCAAACATCGCCATGCCCCGCCGCCCGAGAGATTTGTTCCCGCTCTTCTTTTTGCTCCTCTGCCTCTTCCCGGCGGAAGCGGGAGCTTCGGATCACTGGGCTTTTCAGGTGCCGGTCCGACCCGATGTGCCCTCGTCCTCGGGAAATCCCATCGATGCTTTCATCCGGGCGCGGCTTGAGGGTCAAAAACTCCCCGTTTCACCCGAGGCCGATCCCCGTACCCTCCAGCGCCGTCTCTATCTCGACCTCACCGGCTTGCTTCCGACACCCGCCGAGGCAGAGGCCTTTGTTGCGGCCTCCCAAAAAGATCCCGAGGCCGCCCGGCGGGAGCTCGTGAAAAAGCTCCTCGCCTCTCCGCACTACGGCGAGCGCTGGGGGCGGCACTGGCTCGATCTGGCCCGCTACGGGGAAAGCGACGGCTACCTCGGCGACACCGAACGCCGCTGGGCCTGGCGCTATCGCGACTGGGTGGTCGCGGCGATCAACCGGGATCAGCCCTACGACCAGTTCAGCATCGAGCAACTCGCGGGCGACTTGCTGCCCGGGGCCACGGCGGAGCAGCTCATCGCCGCCGGATTCCATCGCAATTCCCTGCGCAACACCGAGGCCGGGGTCGACAAGGAACTGCACCGCACCAAGGAAGTGATCGACCGGGTCAACGCCACCGCGACCACCTGGCTCGCCCTGACCCTGGCTTGCGCCGAATGCCACAACCACAAGCACGATCCGCTCAAGCACGATGAATTTTACCAGTTCTACGCTTTCTTCAACAACCTCGAAGACAGCAATCCGGTGATCCCTCTTCCGGGGGAAACGGAGCAATACGAAACCGCGCTGGCCGCCTGGGAAAAGGGACTCCTGCCGCTCGAAGCAAAACTCGCGGAGGAGGAAAAAACCGCTCTCCCGGCACGTCGCGCCGCTTGGGAGAAATCCCTCGCCCCCCTCTCTGCGGCGACGGACTGGTCGGCGCTGAAGCCCGTCAGTGCGAAGTCGGGCGCGTCCGACACGATGGAAATTCTCGAGGACGGTTCCATCACGGTGGCGGGTCGTCGCGGAAGAAATCCCGACACGGTCACCTACACGGTCGAAACGGATCTGCCTGATCTGGACAAAGGCAAGGGTATCTCCGCAATTCGACTCGAAGTGATCGGCTCGCCGGGGAGCGGGCGGGAACCCGGTCTCGGGGCGGGACGGGGAAAAGAGGGTGCCTTCGCGCTCTCGTATCTGTCGGCGCAATTTCGTTCGGGCACGGGCAAAACCACGCCGCTCGCCTGGGCCTCGGTTGGGGTGAGCGCCGCCGATCCCAACACCTCTCCCGACGAGGTTCTCGATACCAAGGCAAAGGGCGGTTGGAGCGTTTCCCACCACACCCGCCGGTCTCATTTCGCGGTCTTCCGTCTCCAGGAGCCCCTGCCACTCGAACCCGGCGGCCGCCTCACCTTCACCCTCGCGAACAAACAGCCCGGCGCGGTCTCACTGCGTCACTTCCGTCTCGCCGCGACCGCCGACGCCGACGTGCGGGAGCCATCCAGTCTTCCGGCGGACGTGCGGGAGGCCCTCGCGATCCCGCCGGAGCAGCGCGATGACGGGCAGAACGAAAGCATCGCCTCCTTCCACCGGAGCATCGATCCGACCTGGAGCGACCTGCGGCTGGTGATCGACCGTCATCTCGCCAAAAAACCCGCCGCCCCTTCGAGCCAGGTGCAGACCCTGAGAGAACGACAGGAGGAGAGGCGCGAGAGTTTTGTTCATGTCAGGGGAGATTACACCCGGCGCGGCGAAACGGTCACGCCCGGAGTTCCAGCGGTGTTGCACGACCTGAAAACACGCACCCCGGGAGCGATCCCGGATCGCCTCGATCTCGCCCACTGGTTGTTTGACGAGACCAATCCCATCACCGCCCGCGTGGCGGTGAATCAGATTTGGCAGCATCTTTTCGGGGTGGGCCTGGTCTCCACTTCGGACGATTTCGGCACCGAGGGAGCGCCGCCGAGCCATCCCGAACTCCTCGATTGGCTGGCGACCGAATACCGACGGCTCGGCTGGAGCCGGAAAGCCCTCATCGAGTTGATCGTGGATTCGGAAACCTACCGACAGACCTCCGCCCTCCCCGGCGGTCCCGATCTCGAGTCGCCCGACAACGCGCTGCTGTGGCGCCAGAACAGCTTCCGCGTCGATGCCGAGATCGTGCGCGACATCCACCTCGACGCGAGCGGCCTGCTCTCGCGCAAAATCGGCGGGGAGTCGGTCTACCCACCCTTGCCGGGTTTTGTCACCGAAGTGGGGCGCAGTGTCAAATGGCCCGAAAGCCAGGGGGAAAATCGTTACCGGCGCGGACTCTACATTTTTCTCAAGCGAACCATTCTCTATCCCGCCCTGACCAGTTTCGACGCACCCGCCACCGATGTCTCGTGCAGTCGCCGCGACCGTTCCAACAGCCCGATGCAGGCCCTCACCCTGCTCAATGATCCGGTCTTCCACGAATGTGCCGAAGTGCTCGGAAAATCGCTGTTTGAAAAACACGGGAAAAACAGCGAAGCGGCCATCGTGGATCTCTACGAACGCTGCCTCAATCGCACCCCGGAAAGACCCGAGATCGATACCCTCCTCTCCGCCCTCGCCGATTTTGCGAGCGAGTCCGACCGCGAAGAGGCTCTCGTCGCGACAACACGGGTTGTCCTGAATCTCGACGAATTCATTACCCGCGACTGAACCCTCCCGAGCCCCATGCCTCACCCTTTTGCCAACCCTCTCCAGAGCCGACGGGATTTTTTCACCTCGGGCGCGAGCGGTCTCGGAGCCCTCGCCCTCGCCTCGATGCTGCGGGACGACGGACTCCTCGCCGGCGACTCCTCGTTCAAAGCCCCGCACTTCGCACCGAAGGCGAAGAACTGCATTTATTTCTTCATGGAGGGAGGTCCCAGCCAGATGGATCTCTTCGACCCGAAGCCGAAACTCAACGAACTGGACGGCCAGCCGCTTCCGCCCTCGGTTTTGGAAAAGGCGCAGTTCGCCTTCATTCAAAAGGACCAGGCCCGGCTCATGGGCAGCCCGAGGACGTTCCAAAAATACGGCCAGAGCGGCATGGTGCTCTCGGATCTGCTTCCGCATCTCTCGACCTGCGTCGACGACATCGCGATGATCCGCTCGATGTACTGCGATCAGTTCAATCACCTCCCCGGCCAGCTTCTCATGCTGAGCGGCTCGCCCCTGCGCGGCTGGCCCACCCTGGGTTCGTGGCTCAACTACGGACTCGGCAATTCCTCGCGGGATCTCCCCGGTTACGTGGTCCTCACGACGCTGGGGCGCGGTCTCCCCGGTGGCGCGGCGAGTTGGTCGAGCGGATTTCTCCCGACCAACTACGCGGGTTCGCTCTTTCGCAGCCATGGCAGCCCGGTCCTGAACCTGGAGACACCCGAGGGCATCACCCCGGCGATGCAGCACCGCAGTGTCGAGACGATCAACGCACTGAATCAGCGCCGTTGGGAAAAAAGCGGGCATCCCGAAATCGCGGCGCGGATCAAAAACTACGAATTGGCCTTCCGGATGCAGTCGGCCGCCCCCGAGCTGATCGATCTGTCAGGGGAAAGCAAGGCCACCCGCGAGGCCTACGGACTCGACCGCAGCGAACGGGATCCCTCGGACAAAACCGGATTCCAGAGTTCTTTCGCCCGCAATTGCCTCCTCGCGCGCCGCCTCGTGGAGCGGGGAACCCGTTTTGTGACCCTTTTCCTTTCGACCTGGGACCAGCACAGCAATCTCGACAGGGAACTCGCGAAAAACACTCTCATCTCCGACCAGCCGGTCGCGGCGCTGCTGAAGGATCTCAAGGAGCGCGGCCTCCTCGATGAGACCCTGGTGGTGTGGGGCGGGGAGTTCGGGCGGACCCCGCTCGGAGAAAACCGCAGCGGATTCAAAACCGTGACGGGACGCGATCACCATCCGAATTCCTTCAGCCTCTGGATGGCCGGAGGCGGGATCAAGGGCGGCCAGACCATAGGGCAAACCGACGAAGTGGGCTGGGGTGTCGTCGAGGACCCGGTCCACATCCACGATCTCCACGCCACCATTCTGCACCTCTTCGGGTTGAATCACAAGGAACTCACCTACCGCTTCCAGGGCCGCGATTTCCGGCTCACCGATGTCCACGGCGAGGTGGTGCGGAAGCTGCTGGCGTGATTTTTTGGTGGCGCGATTTCTCCCCATCCGAGACCGTAGCCTCCAAGAACTGCACGATTTTTCCCGCTGTCCAGGCCCT
>CAYLJC010000028.1:0-6795 GCA_964383345.1 uncultured Akkermansia sp.
CGACAGCCTCAATTCTTCATTTCACCTTTGGCTCCGTTTCCCGGCCCCACTTCAAATCTTCCAGCATCCTTCAACCTGCCACACTTCGCCGCCCACGAAAATCTGAGAAGAACCTCCAAAAAAAGGATTGTCGCCGCCACGATTCTTTGTAGGATTTCGGAAATTCACTGCATTTGCACCGCTTCCCATGAAAGGTCTCCCACTCGTTCTCGCTTTCTCTTTTCTCCTGACGACTCTCTCCCAGGCGGGCTGGGGTTGGAACAAGGAGGCGTTCCACGGAGCCAAGAATCCGCAGGTCGAACAGCGCATCACCGACGCGAGCTACTGTTTCGACACCGGTTATGTCTTCAGCGTTTTCGCCTCGGGCCTGTGGCCCGAAGACACTCGTCTCGACAACGCGATGGGCGGCGGTGTCTCGCTCGGCTATTTCTTCGGACACAATTTTGGCCTGGAAGGTTCCTACATGCTGCACGGCTCGGGCACGGCGGGCGGCAGTGACATTCAGGTCGGCACCTTCAACGCCGTCTATCGTTTCCCTCTCGGCGGAGAATGTTGCAGCACAATCGCACCTTACATTTTCGGCGGTCCCGGGGTGGTGGCTTCGGGTCGCTCCGAGATGCTCTGGAACCTCGGCGCCGGCATCGACATTCGCATGGAGTCGTGGGGCTGCATCGGTTTCTTCGGTGACTTCGCCTATCATTTCGTGGACAGCGCCCAGGCCGATTTCACCCTCTTCCGGGCCGGTGTGCGGGTGCCTTTCTGAGATCCGACTGCGTTCCCTCGCCCGGTTTGACGAGGTCGGAAATAACCCGGTTGCGTCCCTGTTCGCACCGGGTTTTTGTGTTTTCCTCGGGGTGACTCGGATCTCTTTTTCCTTAGCATGAAAAACGCGACGATTTTTCCCCTTCTTTTCCTTTCCACTGTTTCCGCGTGGCATGCGGTGACCTGCCCGGCGCAAGAGCCGGAAGTGGCCGGCTCGGATCAGGCTGCCGAGGTCATCAAGACCTTCGCCGGGCGCGGTGCTCTCGCGGATGGTTCGGAGCCGACTCCGCCCGACGAGGCGATGCGCGGGTTCCGCATGCGCGAGGGATTTGAGATGGCCCTCGTCGCGTCCGAGCCCGCCGTCGAACAACCGCTCTCCCTCGCCTGGGACGCCCGTGGTCGTCTCTGGGTGGTGCAATACCGTCAGTACCAGTTTCCCGCCGGATTAAAAATCGTCGAATACGACAATCATCTCCGCGCCCGCTTCGACAAGGTGCCGCAGCCCCCGCCGCACGGGGTGAAAGGCGAGGACATCATCAGTGTCTTCGAAGATCGCGACGGCGACGGGGTTTTTGAAAGCAAAAAGGATGTCATCACCGGACTCAACATCGCCACCTCGGTGGCGGTCGGGGCCGGGGGGATCTGGATCGCAAATCCTCCCTACCTGCTTTTTTATCCCGACGCCGACGGCGATGACGTGCCCGATTCGGATCCGGTGGTGAAACTGTCCGGTTTCGGGATCGAAGATACCCACTCGGTGATGAACAGTCTCAAATGGGGACCCGATGGCTGGCTCTACGGCGTCAACGGGAGCACCTCCACCGGCAAAGTGGTCGATCCGGCGAGCGGAGAAGAAATCGCCTGGCAGGGGCAGATGGTCTGGCGGTTCCATCCGCCGACGAGTCGTTTTGAGATTTTCGCCGAGGGCGGGGGCAATACTTTCAGTCTGGAGATCGATGAAAAAGGCCAGGTCTTTTCCGGCACCAACGCGGGCAAGACCCGCGGCATGTTTTACCCCCAGGGCAGCTACGGGAGCAAGTCTTGGGGAAAACACGGTCCGCTCACCAATCCCTACGCCTTCGGGTATTTCGAACACATGAAGCACGAGGGCGACGAACGCCGCTTCGCCCAGGCCTTCATGATTTACGACGCCGATCTTTTCGACGGAAAACTGAGCGGTCGTATCGTGGCCCCGAATTCCCTCCACAACCTCGTCTGGGCGAGCCGCCTGGAGCGCGAGGGTTCCACCTATCGCACCGTGGACGAGGCCAACCTGGTGGAGACGGACGACAGATGGTTCCGGCCCGTTTACGCCGGACTCGGTCCCGACGGAGCCGTTTACATGACGGACTGGTATGACAGCCGCCTCAGTCACGTGCGTCCGGTCGATGACTGGCACAAAACGAGCGGACGGATCTACCGGCTCCAGCCGACCGGGAGCAAGCCGGTCTACGAGGAGGGCGACCTTTCGAAACGTCCCTCCGAGGAATTGATCAATCTTTTCTCGACCCATTCCAATCGTGTGGTGCGGCGGCGGGCCATGCTTGAACTCGGCTGGCGCGGCGATACCTCGGTGAACGACTCCCTCATCGCTCTCGTCGATGCGGCGGAAGCCCGGTCCTCCCTCGAGGCGCTCTGGGCCCTCCATCTGCTCGGGGGCTTCAGCGATAGTCTGGCCGCGAAATGGCTCACTCATCCCGATGCCGACGTGCGGCGCTGGGTCGTGCGGCTCGTCGGGGATCGCCGCGAGGCGGACAGCACTCTCGCCACCGGTCTCGCCGATCTCGCCCTGAGCGAACCCGACGTGCAGGTGCGGGTGCAACTGGCGGCTTCGGCGAAGCGGCTCCCCTCGGCCGTGGCGCTGCCGATGATGGAGGGGCTGGTGCGTCATTCCGAGGATCGCGACGACCCGCATCAGCCGCTCATGATTTGGTGGGCGCTCGAAGCCCACGCCGAAAAGGGACGGGATCTCATCGCTTCGTGGGTGGCCCGTCCCGAAACCTGGAAAGAGACGCTCTATCGCGAGGTGCTCGCGAGTCGGCTGATGAAACGCTACGCCATCGCCGGCGGAGCGGAGAACTACGCGAGTTGCGCCGATCTCCTGAAAAGCGCCCCTGACGAAAAGGCAAAAACGATTTTGCTGGAGTCGCTCCAGTCCGCCTTCGAAGGCGTTCCCATGCCGACCCTGCCCGATTCGTTGACAAAGGCGCTGCAGGAGTATTCGGCCTCGCTGGGGGACAGCGGACTTGTTCTTCGCCTCAAAAGCGGTGAGGCCGCCGCCCGCGCCGAAGCGCAGCGAGCCGTTCTCGATCCCAAGGTTTCCGTATCGGTCCGGAGTGAACTGGTCCGCCAGCTCGGGGCGAGCGGCGACCGCGCCGTCGTCGGGACGCTGATCAAAATCCTCGGACTCAAGCAGGAGTTCGCCCTGAAACGGGTCGCCCTCCAGACGATGGCCCGCTTTGACGACGACGCTGTCGCCAAAGGGATCATCGGGCGCTACGGATCGACCCTGCCAGCGGAACACGGGGTGCGCTCCACCGCCGAGCGAGTCCTCGCCGGACGTCTTCCCTGGGCGATGATGATGATGGATCAGGTCGACAGGGCGGCCATCAAATCGCGCGATCTCGGAGCCGACATCGTGCAGTTGATGCTGGAGCATGGCGATGCCGCGCTCGACGCCCGCATCCAGAAACATTGGCCCGGCATCGCCGCCGGTTCGGGCGGCATCGATCTCGCGGCGGAGACAAAGCGGATCAAGGATGTCCTTGCCGCCGGGAAAGGGGATGCGACCGCAGGCAAGGTCCATTTTGCGACCCGTTGTGCGAGCTGCCACCAGCTTTTCGGGGAAGGTCTCACGATAGGTCCCGACCTGACCGGTTACGAACGACAGAACCTCGATTTTTGGATTCCTTCCATCGTCAATCCCAGCCTCGAATTGCGCGAGGGATACCTCAACTACGTCGCTTCGATGAAAGACGGGCGCAAGGTCATCGGCCTGATGCAGGAGCAATCCCCCCGCACCGTGACGCTGCGCGATCTCGCCGGACAGGTTTCCCTGCTCGACCGCGCCGAGATCGACACCCTGGAGGCCTCGCCCATTTCGCTGATGCCGCCTGCTCTCCTCACCGGCATGAGCGACAACGATCTGCGTGACTTTTTTGCCTATTTGATGAAAGAGGTCGAGTGAGTCAGGCCTCCCGCACCAACATGGCTCCCGGGGTGTCATTGGTCCGGTTGATCGCGTCGACGCCGGCCTGCACCGCATCTTCCATTGCCCTCGTCAGCGACGGGACGGCGGCGCGCCCTTTGCCTCCGGCCGCGTCCAGTGCGGCACGGACGTCGATAGGGGGATGAAGCCTCGCGATGGCGCGGCGCGGGCCGGTGCGGGGCATCGCGCGGGAGTAAAAATCCTCGGCGATGCGCTCGGCGGTTTCCTCATAGCGGTCTATCGTCGGATTTTCAGTGAGATAGGGAGTGAGGTAGCCGTTCACCCGCAGGGCGAGGATGGCGCGGCGGGCGAGGGCGTCCGTTTCCGGCCTGGCGTTTCCCTCAGAAGTGGTGCGGATCTGGTGAATCGTCGAGCGGATCTTCCGGATGCGGTCCACCAGATCGGAATTTTTGGCCGGAGGCAATTCGAGTTCCTCCTCCAATCGCGTCACCAGTGCTCCGGCGAAATTTTCGAGGATTTCGTGGACGCTTTTGTCGGACTTCGCCATCTCGGTTTGGTAGCCATGCTCCTGCAAAAAAGTTCGCAGAATATGCAGCCCCAGCCCGAGCATGGAGGCGAGCGGATCGTCCGTTGAGCCGGCCGGAAACTCGTGACCACTGTCCGTGGCGAGCCGGATCATTCGCCGGGTCACGGCTTCGCGCGGCGTGGTGAGATGGGTGAATTTCAGCGAGATTGGAACGATTTGGATCCGGGCCTCGTCGAGACCCTGCTGGGCTTTCACCGCGATGAAGGCGGTGCCGTCGAGAAAGGGCGTGACCCGGTCGTTGGTGAGGTAGACATTGCCCTCGGGGAAGATGTTGAGGGCATATTCACCCCCGTTCAGGATTTCGATGGCCGCCGTCATGGTGCGGCGGTCACCCGATTCCCGGTCCACCGAAAAATGGCCCAGCTTTTGCATGCTCCAGGCGGTGAAACGGCTCCGCAGAAAAACATCGTAGGCGGCCATGAAGGACGAGGGCTGGCCGAGGCGGCGATGCACCTCGGTGATCACCTGGGGATCGCTGTGGCTCGGATGATTGATGACATAGAGGAGCCGGTCTCCGCGGGCCCGGGCCTCCCGAAGCGCCTCCGTCGCTCCCTCAACGCGGATTTCGGAGATGTGATGATTTTTCCCCGGCAAGACCAGATACCGGTTCAGCGCCCGCCCCGTCCGGATGAAAAAAGGCGATGGTTTTGCCGGGAAAAAACGATAGGCGGCATCGGAGAACTCTAACATGCGGCGATGACCAGACCTCCTGATCGGGATTCAGCTTGCCTTGGGGAAACTCCGGCGTCAAGCCTCGGGTGGGGAAGAATACCCCGCCGGTGATCGCCGGGGCTTCCCCGCAATGCCGTACCATCAAAAAGGCGGTTTCGGGGTTTCCTTATTGCCAAGCCGCGCCTGATCCTCTTTCCTTATTCTCCCAGCATTTTTTATCATGATACGTCGAATCTCCCGCCGCTTCAGTCTCAAGTTGTTTTCTTCACTGGCCTTTCTCGGAATTTCCCCCCGGAAAACGGCCCTGGCGCAGGAGAAGGAGGAGCCGGAGGAATTGTCCCGGGGGGAAAGGCTCGACCGCTGGGATCGCACGCGGGACCGCGTTTTTTTGGGCGGGGATTTTTGGGCAAATCCGATGGAGGACTGGCGACTGCGGGACGGCTGGGCGGAATGTCTCGTGACTTCCGGGAGACGTGGCATTCACTCCCTTGTTCGCGGCCTGGAGAATGTCGAAGGTTCCTTCGTGCTTTCGGTGCGTCTCGCGCGACCGGTCGGGCTGGCCCAAGAGGACGGCGCGGGATTCAAAATCGGGATTCGCAGTGACATCGACGAGGTACGGAGCAACTGTTTTGCGAACAATGGCATCGTCGCGGGAATCACCGGGAAGCATCTTGTTCTCGGACGCGAACGGAGTGCGCTCAAAACTGCTTTTGTGGAAGGAGAATGCCTCCTCATTCTCAAGGGCAAGGCGGGGGAAGGGGAGCGCTACGATCTCGAACTCACCGCACGAACGCCTGCGGGAGAAACCCTCGGCTCCGTCGTCCTCGCGGCGCAAAAGTCCTTCGTCAAAGGCAACATCTCCCTCATCAGCCAGTTCCAAAAGCCGCCGCGCGGCCGCGAGGAGGGGAACTCGTGGCGTTTCACGGAGTGGCGGGCCGGTGGGGATGCCCTCGTGAGTCGTCCTGAAGCGCGTTTTGGCCCCATCCTCTGGACGATGTATTCGCTCAGTGATTCCCGGAGCGAGGAGGGATTTGTGATGAAGCTCAGCGCCCTGACCGGTCCGCTCGGAGTGGACGACGGGGAAAAAATCGAACTGCTCGTGGAGAAGGAGGGGGAGTGGAAATCCCTCGGCGAGGCCCAACTCGACACCGATGCCTGGCTCGCAACTTTCCGGATTCCCCGTTGGGACGAGAAAAAAGCCTGCGCCTACAAAGTGGTCCACCGGGAAAAACTGCGCGACAACAGCGAGGTGCTTGATGAGTGGTCCGGCACCATCAAAGCCAATCCTGACGGCCGCCGTCTCCGCATCGGCGCCCTGACCTGCCAGAACGACTACGCCTTTCCCTATGAACCGGTCGCGGAGAACCTGCGCAAACTCGACCCCGATCTGCTCTATTTTTCGGGCGACCAACTTTACGAAAACCACGGTGGATTCGGGGTCATCCGCGCCCCCGCCGATCCGGCGATCCTCAACTACCTGCGCAAATTTTACCAGCACGGCTGGGCCTTTCGCGAGGTGATGCGCAACGCCCCGACCCTGTGCATTCCCGACGATCACGATGTCTTTCAGGGCAATTACTGGGGAGAGGGAGGAAAGGCCATGGAG
>CAYLJC010000028.1:6805-7725 GCA_964383345.1 uncultured Akkermansia sp.
AGGTGACCGAAGGGGACCGGGGAGCCTCCTCGAAGGGAGGTTACATTCAGCCGGTGAAAATGGTCAACGTCGTCCACCAGACCAACACGTCCCATCATCCTGACATTTTTGATCCCACCGTGATCGAGCAGGGCATGAGTGTGTACTACGGCGAGATGGTCTACGGTTCGGTCGGTTTTGCGATCCTCGGAGACCGGCAGTGGAAAAGCGGACCCGAACGGGTCAAAGCCGACGGCCCCCGCGCCGATCATATTGTCGGGAAAGATTTCGACACCACTTCACTCGATCAGGCCGGGCTTGTTCTTTTGGGTGAACGTCAGGAGAAATTCCTCGAAGCCTGGGCCGACGACTGGCGTGGGCACGGCATGAAGGTGCTGCTCAGCCAGACCCTTTTTGCCAATGTCGCGACTCATCATGGGAAGCACGACGGCTACCTCAAGGCCGATCTCGATTCGGGCGGCTGGCCGCAGACGGCGCGGGACCGGGCGGTGTCGATCCTCCGCAAATCGGGGGCCTTGCATATCAACGGGGATCAGCATCTCACCACCCTGGTGCAGTACGGGGTGGAAAAGCAGCGCGACAGCAACTGGTCGTTCTGCACCCCGGCGATCGCGGTCGGCTACCCGCGCTGGTGGCGTCCCGACGAGATGGGGATGCCGCACGAGAACCGGCCCGGGCACGGGCTCGCCGACACCGGCGAGTATCTCGATGGATTGGGCAACCGGGTCTACGTCCACGCCGTGGGAAATCCCATCGTGCCGGTGTCGAAACATCGCTATGAAAAAGCCCACGAGAAGGGGAGCGGGTTTGGTCTGGTGACGATGGATTTGGAGGCAAAAACCTATCACCTCGAAGCCTTTCGTTTCCTCGTCGACGCCACCGACGGGAAGCCGGAGAACCAGTTCCCCGGCTGGCCCGTC
>CAYLJC010000028.1:7735-9477 GCA_964383345.1 uncultured Akkermansia sp.
TCACGATTCATCAGGACGAAAACCGCGGCCAGAACCGGGTGGGGTAGGGGTTTGCGAGAGAACAAAGAAACAATGAAATTTTCTTGGCCGGTCCTCATTCCGTTTTTGTTTCTCTCCGTCCTTCCTTCCCCGGGCGAAGAAAAACCACCGCCCAACATTCTCTTTGCCATCGCCGACGACTGGGGAACCCACGCCGGAGCCTACGGCACGCCCTGGGTGGACACGCCCGGTTTTGACCGCATCGCGAGGGAGGGAATCCTTTTCACCCGCGCCTACACCCCGGTGGCGAAATGCGCGCCCTCCCGCGCCATCGTCCTGACGGGCCGCCACGCCTGGCAACTGGAGGAGGCGGGCAATCACCAGGCTGTATTTCCTCCGAAATTCAAGAGTTGGCCCGAGGTGCTGAGGGAGGCGGGCTGGTTTGTCGGGATCACCGGGAAGGGATGGGGACCGGGGCTCGCCCTGGACGCCGAGGGGAAACCCCGACAGATGACCGGGATACCCTATAACAAACGCAAACTGATCCCCCTCACCACCGGAATTTCAAAAAACAACTACGCGGCGAATTTTGTCGATTTCCTGGAGGCGGCCCCGGCGGACAAACCGTGGTGTTTTTGGTACGGTTCGACCGAGCCGCATCGGGGCTACGAATTCCGCTCCGGCGTTACCAAGGGAGGCAAAAAACTCTCCGATATTGACCGTGTCCCCGACTACTGGCCGGACAATGAGACGGTCCGTCACGACATGCTCGACTACGCCCTCGAGGTCGAACATACCGACAAGCATCTCGTTGAAATGATCGCGGAGCTGGAGCGTCGCGGTCTACTCGACAACACCGTCATCATCGTCACCTCCGATCACGGGATGCCTTTTCCCCGGGTCAAGGGTTATGCCTATCACGATTCCAATCACGTTCCTCTCGCGATCCGTTGGCCCGCCGGCATGGCGAGACAGGGACGGGTCGTGGAGGATTTTGTGGATTTCACCGATCTCGCTCCGACCCTCCTCGATCTCGCCGGGATAAACGAAGCGGACAGCGGCATGGCCGCGATCACCGGGAAAAGCTGGCGCGGGCTCATCGAGAGTGATGACTCCGGGCGCATCGAGGAATGGCGCGACCATGTCCTCGTGGGGAAAGAGCGCACCGATATCGGTCGTCCCTACGATTGGGGGTATCCCATTCGTGGAATCCTGCGGGACGGTTTTCTCTATCTGCGCAACTACGAACCGGACCGCTGGCCCGCCGGCAATCCCGAGACCGGGTATCTCGATACCGATGCCGGAGCGACCAAAACATCCATTCTCGAGGCCGGGCGGCGGGACCGGAGCGACAAACACTGGCAACTCAACTTCGGAATGCGTCCCGCCGTCGAACTCTATGATCTCCGGGCCGATCCCGACGGAGCGGTCAACATCGCCGGGGCGGAGGAACAGCGTGAGCGTATCGCCCGGCTCGAGCTTGAGATGACCGCCCGCCTTGAGGAGCAGGGCGATCCCCGCATGTTCGGGAAAGGGTATCTTTTTGACGAGTATCCCATACATACCGACAAGACGCGGAATTTTTACGAGCGCTTCCTGAACGGGGAACTCGACAAATCCGCCGCCGGCTGGGTCCACCCCGATGATTTCGAACCCGGGCCACTCCCCGCTATTCCCGCCAAAACGCCATGATGTCCCGTTGTCCGCTTTTCCTCCGCGCTCTTTTTGTGCTGCTGCTGTTGGGATGGTCACTGCTCCCGGCG
>CAYLJC010000028.1:9487-13869 GCA_964383345.1 uncultured Akkermansia sp.
AGGCGGAAAAACCCAACGTCCTCTTTATCGCGATCGACGACCAAAACGACTGGATCGGCCCTCTCGGAGGGCATCCCATGGCAAAAACGCCCCACCTGGACGCGCTCGCCGCGCGGGGCACCACCTTCCTCAACGCCCATTGCAACGCCCCTCTTTGCAATCCTTCGCGGACCAGCCTGCTTATCGGGCTGCGCCCCACCACCACCGGGATCTACGGGCTGGCGCCCTCGTTCCGCAGCGTCCCCGGTTTGGAAAATCGTGTCAGCCTGCCGCAGCACTTCGCGGCGCACGGTTACAAAACCCTCGCCGCCGGCAAGATTTTTCACGGAGGCACCGGGAGCGGCGGGCGTGCGGGCAAAGGAAAGGGCAAAGGCAAAGGCAAAGGAACCGGGAAACCCTCGCCGTCGCCTGATTTTGCGGTGCGTGGCCCCAGTCCCGGCGTCGGAGCGAGACCTCCGGAAAAACTCATTCCGCCCACGCCCATGGGCAATCATCCGCTGATGGACTGGGGGGTCTGGCCGCCCGACAACGACGACACCAAGAAAGGCGATTATCAGGTGGCGAGTTGGGCGGTCGAGCAGATCGAAGCGTCCACGGCGGAGGACCCTTTCTTCCTCGCGGCGGGATTTTTCCTCCCGCATGTGCCCTGCTACGCCACACAAAAGTGGTTCGACCTCTATCCCGACGATGACAGCGTGCTGCCGGTGATCCGGCGGGGGGATCGCGAGGACACGCCGCGTTTTTCCTGGTATCCGCATTGGAAATTGCCCGAGCCGAGGCTGAAATGGGTCGAAGAAAACGGACAGTGGCGCAATCTCGTGCGCAGCTATCTCGCCTGCACCAGTTTTGTGGACGCCCAGATCGGGCGGCTTCTCGACGCGCTGGAGCAAAAGGGCATCGCCGACAACACCCTCGTGGTGATCTGGGGCGATCACGGCTGGCATCTCGGGGAAAAGGGAATCACCGGGAAAAACACCCTCTGGGACGCCGGCACCCGCGTGCCTCTTCTCTTCGCGGGTCCCGGAGTCCGGCCCGGCGGGCGCTGCACCCAACCCGCCGAATTGCTCGACATTTACCCGACCCTCATCGAACTCGCCGGCCTGTCGACCCGCGACGATCTCGAAGGACTCAGCCTCGTTCCCCAGCTGACCGACGCCTCCGCCGAACGCAAGCGCCCCGCCGTGACCAGTCACAACAAAGGCAACCACGGGATCCGCTCCGAACACTGGCGCTACATCGTCTATGCCGACGGCAGTGAAGAACTCTACGACATGCGGAAAGATCCCAACGAATGGACCAATCTCGCCGCCAACCCGGCCCACGCGGCAATCATCGCCGAACACCGGAAATGGATTCCGGCAATCCAACTCGATCCCGCGCCCGGCAGCGCTCATCGTGTGCTTACCTACGATCCCGCCACCGATGAAGCGGTCTGGGAAGGTGTCAGAATAGGGCGGGACGATCCCATTCCCCAATAAAAAACACCGCGAGGATGAGATCGGAGCCTCTTCCGGCGGGAGGCGACGGGTGGTTCCGTGCCGTTGTCTTCACCCGGCTCGAAGCCTTCCGTCGCTTCGAGGTCCCCTGGTGTTTTTCCCCGCTGGAAAACGCGAGGACTTTGTGGTATGCGGATGCCGGGCTTCGGCCTGAAAGATCCAAACCTGAATTCCCCCCATGTTCCAAAACGGCCAGCGCGTAGTCTGCATCGACGACCAATTTGATCCCTGGGTCTACGACCTCTACAAAGAACTCCCCAAGCGGAACAAGATCTACACGGTCCGGGCGATGGGGGCGGGGCGTTCGAACCCGACCTTTTCCCTGAGCGACGACGCAAAGCTCACCATCAGCGGAGCTGATTTCGACATTCTCCTGCTTCTCAACGAGCTGAACAATCCCGACGATCCCCATTCCAGCATCCAGCAGGAACTCGGGTTTCGCGCGGAGCGTTTCGCCCCGCTCCAGGAAGATCTCGAGGAAAACGAAGAAGTGGAACTGGTCGGCTTCGGCGAAGAAGTGAAGGGCTGGGGAAGCGGGGACTGAGTCGCGGTTCCGTCCCGACTTTCCCAGAACCGAACGACGTCACGGCGTCCCGGCCGCCGCCTGTTTCGCGAGCGCTTTCCGCGCCGCTTTGGTTTTCATGCGGATATTGAGGGCTTCGACAAAGACCGAGAAGGCCATCGCGAAATAGACGAACCCCTTCTGGAAGTGGAAGTGGAATCCTTCGGCGATCAGGGTCGTTCCGATGAGGAGGAGGAAGGAAAGGGCGAGGACTTTCACGGTGGGGTGGCGACTGATGAAATTGCTCACCGTTCCCGCGAAGATCATCATGAAACCGACCGCGACCATCACCGCGATGATCATCACGGTGATGTGATCGACCATGCCCACGGCGGTGATGACGGAATCGAGCGAAAAAACGATGTCGAGAACCGCGATCTGCACGAGGATGGCCCCGAGCGCCGCTTTTCCGGCACCGGTGGCATGAGTTTCCTCGGCGTCACCTTCGACCTTGTGATGGAGTTCCTTGGTGCTTTTCCAGAGCAGGAAGAGACCACCGAGGATGAGGATGAGATCTTTCCCCGAAATCGTGTGGCCCATCACCGCAAAGAGCGGGTCTTTCAACTGCATGACCCAGGTGATACAGAGGAGGAGAAGAATCCGGGTCAGCATCGCAAACCCCAAACCGAGGAAACGCGCCCGCGCCCGCTGATGTTCCGGGAGTTTGTCGGCGAGAATGGAGATGAACACGATATTGTCGATCCCGAGAACGATTTCCATCACCGTCAGGGTGAGGAGGGCGATCCAGGCTTCCGGGTTGTTGACCCAGGAGAAGTCGATCGCGGTCGTGGCGGCAAGAAGCGGGAGGTCTATACTCATCCCTTCGAGAATAACGCGATATCCCTTCCCCGCAATCCGGCATTGCCCGGTCCGCGCATTTTTACGGAGCCCGAATCCTCGGGAGCATCGCCGGAGTTATTAAGAAATTTTAAAAAAACACCTTTCATGATGGATGGCATTGAAATAATTTGTGGCATACGAAGGGAAGGAAGTTTATAATTTCCATAATACACCCGCCGGATGTGGCGACGCATCCGGAACAAACACACAACACAGTATCCGAGAAAGAATGGGACGAGGCGTGATAGGCTTCGGCGGGCTCGTGCTTGCCGGGCTGGTGGCTTTGCTGGCCGGTTTGCAAAAATCGGGCGCGCTCGATCTTGTCGGGCTCTTCGAGCCACTGCCCGAGATCGATGCGGCCTTTCAGCGGGGATTCCGGTCCGATGCGATTTCGAAGATCAACCGCGTCCGGGTGCCCGCCTCGGTCGGGGAGGTGCGCGTGGATGAGCCGATCCAGTCTTTTCTGGAGACCTTTGTCCACAATCATCCCGATCCGAAACACCTGCAACTCGACGAGGTTTTTGACGCGATCCAGACCGAGTTTCCCGGTGCGCAGTATCTCGCGGCGAACCTCATCACCTCCGGAGATCGCGAGGAACTCCTCGGCAAGCTGTCCCGCTGGACCGCCGTCGCCAACCCCGATTTCGACTGCCTCAACACGACCGTCTTTCACGCCGGCACCCGCCTCGGTGCCCT
Source organism: uncultured Akkermansia sp. (assembly GCA_964383345.1). Classification (GTDB taxonomy): domain Bacteria; phylum Verrucomicrobiota; class Verrucomicrobiia; order Verrucomicrobiales; family DEV007; genus Arctic95D-9. The sequence goes on from CAYLJC010000028.1 coordinate 13,082, forward strand.
CGGGGTGGTTTCGCGGCGCATTCCCCGGTTCTCCCTGCGGGCGGCGAACGAGGGGAGCGGGCGATTTTTCAACCGCTGCCCGCATTGCCAGGTGATTCACGCGCTCGAACTGGCCCGCGAATCGCGCACCCTCATCCTGTCCTGTCCGCACTGCGAACTCCCGTTTGATATCCTCGCGGCCGGCACCAACGGCGAGATGCGGAAGGTGAACGACTTCCTCGAAGGTTTCGAACTGGAGGCCCTCGGAGAAAAAGCGGCGCGGCGGGAAGGGCTGGACAGGATCGTCGCGCTCTGGGGACTTGTGGCGGACCAATGCGACTACGAGCTCGATCAGGATCGCCCCGGCGTCGTGGCGGGCGACAGGGAGAAAACGAATTCGCACGAAATCTGGAAAACTTCGCGCGAAACGTGGAACGAGGGCACCGGGGACTGCGAGGACACCTCCATCCTTCTCGCCGATGTGCTCATCGGGGCCGGTTTCGACGCTCGCGTTGCGATCGGATGGAACGGCAACATCGGGCAGCACGCCTGGGTCGTCGTCCGTTTTGAGGAAAAGCAGTACATCCTCGAATCGACCTTGGAGAAAAAGATCGATCACGGCGATCTCGCGGCGGTCGGGGAGGCCTCGGCTTTTTATCAGCCCGAGCAACTGTTTGATCGAGAGCACATCTACTACACGACGGCGCGACCGGACCATTTCCGCCTCGATTATTTCTCGCCGACCCTCTGGAAGAAAGTGCCCGGCGAAATCGGGGAGAACAAGAGCGAGGTCACCGATCTCTCCATCC
>CAYLJC010000029.1:0-12006 GCA_964383345.1 uncultured Akkermansia sp.
CAACGGACGCCAGATCGACATCGAGATCGAGGACAACTTCGTCCGCGTGCGCGAATTCGGCCTGGGCATCCCTATGTGCAAGCTGATATTTTGCGCCTCCTTCATCTACACCGGGGCGAAGTACGACAGCGAAGCCTTCAAAAAATCGGTCGGCCTGAACGGAGTCGGCATCAAGGCGGTCAACTTCCTTTCCGGGTTTTTCGAAATCCAGGCCTTCCGCGAGCGGCGGACCATGGCGATCGAGTTCGCCCAGGGGCTCGTCACCGCCGAGATGAAAAAGCCGGACGCGACGACCGAGACCAACGGCACCCTCGTCGCCTTCGAACCCGACCCCGCCATCTTCGGCCGGTACGGATGGAATATGGAGTACGTCGAAACGATGCTCCGCAACTACGCCTACCTCAACACCGGCCTGACCCTCTCGCTCAACGGGAAAAAATTCAAATCCAGGAACGGACTCCTCGATTTGCTCGAGGAAAATCTCGCCGGTGGAGAAGCCCCGCTTTATCCCATCATCCACCTCTGCGACGCCGACATCGAAGTGGCTTTCACCCACAGCGAACAGAGCGGGGAGGAATACTACAGTTTCGTCAACGGGCAGCACACCACGATGGGCGGTTCTCATCTCAACGCCTTCCGCGAGGCCATCGTCAACACCGTCCGCAACTATTACAAGAAGCAGTACGAGCCCTCCGACATCCGCTCGGGCATCGTCGCGGCGATCAGCGTGAAGGTCGAGGATCCCGTCTTCGAATCCCAGACCAAAACGAAACTCGGCTCCACCCACATGGCTCCCGACGGGGAGACCGTGCGGACCTTCGTGGGGAATTTCCTCGGACTGCATCTCGACAACCATCTGCACCGCAGCAAGGGCGTCGCCGACGCCATGATCGAGAAGATCCAGCGCTCCGAGCACGAGCGGAAGGAACTCAGGGGGATCAAAAAACTGGCCAAAGAACGCGCCCGGCAGTCCAAGGTCCACAACAAAAAGCTCCGCGATTGCCGCGCCCATTTTGATTCCAATCACAAGCTCGCCGCACAATCGACCCTCTTCATCACCGAGGGAGATTCCGCGAGCGGCTCGATCACCAAGTCACGCGACGTCGATACCCAGGCGGTCTTTTCACTCCGCGGCAAGCCGCTCAACTCCTACGGGATGACGCGGAAAATCGTCTACCAAAACGAGGAATTCAACCTCCTCCAGGCCGCCCTCGGCATCGAAGATACTCTCGAAGGATTACGCTACAACAAGGTCGTCCTCGCGACCGACGCGGATGTCGACGGGATGCACATCCGCCTGCTCACCCTGACATTTTTCCTGCAATTTTTCCCCGACCTGATTCGCGACGGTCACCTCTACATTCTCGAGACGCCCCTCTTCCGCGTGCGGAACAAACAAGAGACCCGCTACTGCTACACCGAGGAGGAGCGACTCGCCGCCCTCGCCGAAGTGAAAAATCCCGAGATCACCCGCTTCAAAGGCCTCGGGGAAATTTCTCCCGATGAGTTCAAATACTTCATCGGAGAAAACATCCGCCTCGCACCCGTCGAGATGCCGCCGCGGCCGAAGATGATCCAGGATCTCCTCGCCTTCTACATGGGCAAAAACACTCCGCAGCGCCAGGAGTTCATCATCAAGAACCTGAAGATCGAATCCGATATCATCGAAGAAGAGGAAGTGACCCGCGCCGAGGTCGGGCAGGCCGCCGTCGCCGCGTAACTTCTTCCGGACACCGGACAACGAATGGACGAGACCTCCTCACCGCTGAAGGGAATGTATTCCGAATGGTTTCTGGAATACGCCAGCTATGTCATCCTCGAACGTGCTGTCCCCCACATCAACGATGGCCTGAAACCGGTGCAGCGGCGCATTCTCCACTCGCTGAAGGAAAAAGACGACGGACGTTTCAACAAAGTGGCCAACATCATCGGTCACACGATGCAATACCATCCCCACGGGGACCAGTCCATCGGCGACGCCCTCGTCAACATGGGGCAGAAGGAACTCGTCGTCGAGACCCAGGGGAACTGGGGAAACATCCTCACCGGGGATTCCGCCGCCGCCCCGCGCTACATCGAGACGCGGCTCTCGAAATTTTCCAACGAGATCCTCTTCAATCCCAAGACCACCACCTGGGCGGCCAGCTACGACGGACGCAACAATGAGCCCGTCACCCTCCCGGCGAAGTTCCCCCTCGTCCTCGCGCACGGTGCCGAGGGCATCGCCGTCGGTCTCGCCTGCAAGATTCTCCCGCACAATTTCAACGAGCTCATCGACGCCTGCATCGCCGTCCTCCGGAAAGAGCCTTTCGAGCTTTTCCCCGACTTTCCCCAGGGCGGCATCGCCGATGTCACCGACTACAACGACGGCCTCCGCGGCGGTCGCATCAAGGTGCGCGCCCGCATCGAAAAGGTGAAGGCCCGCGAACTGGTCATCCGCGAGATCCCCTTCGGCACCACCGCCTCGAGCCTGGTCGATTCCATTCTCAAGGCGATCGAGCAGGGCAAGGTGCGCATCGCCAAAATAGAGGACTGCACCGCCGAGAACGTCGAGATCCGCGTCCTCCTTCCCGCCGGGATCGACGGCGACCAGACCCTCCAGGCACTCTACGCCTTCACCGATTGCGAAGTCAGCATCTCGCCCAATGCCTGTGTCATTCAGGACAACAAACCCCGCTTCCTCGGCGTCTCCGAAATCCTCCGTCACAGCGCCAGACAAACCCGCGAGCTGATCGGACAGGAGCTGGAGATCAGGCTCGGCGAGCTGGAGGAAAAATGGCATTTCTCCAGTCTGGAAAAAATCTTCATCGAGAAGCGCATCTACCGCCGCATCGAGGAATGCGAAACCTGGGAGGCGGTCCTCTCGGAAATCTGGGAAGGTCTCCGTCCCTACCTCGGACTTTTCCACCGCGAAGTCGTTGAGGAGGACATCGTGCGGCTCACCGAGATCCGGATCAAGCGCATCTCGAAGTTCGATTCCTTCAAGGCCGACGAATTCATTCGCGGACTGGAGAACCAAATCGCCGAGACCCGCCGCCACTTGAAGCGCCTCACCGCCTACACCATCAAATGGTACGAGGGCATCCGGGAACGCCACGGGAAAACCCGGGGCCGCCGCACCGAGCTGAGCACCTTCGACCGGGTCGACGCCCGCCAGGTGGTGGTCGCCAATGACACTCTCTACGTGAACCGCAAGGAAGGTTTCGCCGGCTACGGGATGAAACGCGACGAGTCCGTCTGCAAATGCTCCCGCATGGATGACATCATCGCTTTCTCCCGCGACGGCACCATGCGTGTCGTCAAAGTCGCCGAGAAAGTGTTTATCGGGAAAGACAACATGCACGTCGCGATCTTCCATCGGGACGAGCCGAAAATTTACAATATGATCTACCGCGACGGTCGCGGAGGTCGTGCCATGGTGAAGCGTTTTCAGATCGCCGGGATCACCCGCGAGAAGTTATACGATCTCACCAGCGGGAATGCCGGGACCCGCGTCCTCTGGTTGAGTGAACACGACACCGAAGAGGACGCCAACATCATCGTGAGGGTCCACCTGAAGTCCGATTTGAAATTGAGAAATTTTCAGATCGACTTTCGATTCGCGGATCTGGATATTAAGGGGCGTGGCGTCAAGGGCAACATCCTGACAAAGCATCCTGTCGACCGGGTTTCACGAATCGCCAAGGCCGAACAGGACGAAATCGAGGAAAAAAAACTACAATCCATTTCTCCATCCGGTCCGCCAAAAAAGTCTGAGCCGCCGGTCACGGCGGCGGCAAAACACAGAGGCGCCCAACGAAGAGTTCCCGCTGAAAAAGCACCACCCACAAAAACACCACCGAAAAAGAAACCTATGAAAAAGGCTCCCGCCAAAAAAGCCCCTGCGAAGAAGGCTCCTGCGAAGAAGGCTCCTGCGAAGAAAGCCCCTGCGAAGAAGGCTCCTGCGAAGAAGGCTCCTGCGAAGAAGGCCCCTGCGAAGAAAGCCCCTGCGAAGAAGGCTCCTGCGAAGAAGGCTCCTGCGAAGGCGGTTGTGAAGAAGGCGGCGAAAAAGAGAGCCGCTCGTTGAGAAAAAAACACCCGACCCGGTAGGACTTTTCAGGGAAAATCGATAAACAAACTGCGCCCGGGAAGAGAGCACCTCGTTGCTCCCACTTCCCGGGCCTGTTTTTTTCAGGAGCCGTTTAGCGGAGCCATCGTCCTCTACTCTACTCCTTCATTTCTCCTCCTCCCTCCCGCAGCCCTTTCCCCCAGAAGAGGACAACACAGCCGCAGACCTCGACGTGGAAGGTTTTGAACCGTTTCGAGAGAACTTCCATGATCCCCCCGAGGGAATCTCTCGAGTTGGAGAAAAACCCTTTCCGGTTGTAGAGCCACATCACCAAAGCCGCGGGGAAAGGACGTTGAATGTCTTTCCCGAGAATGGTCGAGCCGAACAACACGCCGTCGTTTTCCAAATAGGGAATGAGGTGATCGCACACCATCCCCGCCTTTCCCTCCAGAGCGCCGGGGAGACAGTGAAGCAGGTAATTGATCGCGATGGAATCAAAACGCCGCTCCCCGAGAGAAAGTGGCTCGAGGATGTCGGCCTGATGGATCCGGGGCCGCCAGGTCTCGAGGCGGCGGGCGGCGTGGTCGAGGCAGGCACGGTTGCGGTCGAGCAGGGCGAGGCGCGGCTCGACCGCGGATAGACCGTGCTCGAGGTAGTAGCCGGTTCCGACTCCGACTTCGAGGTGGTTGGGGGATAACTTCGCCCGGTAGAGTTCGAGAATTTTTTCCGTTTCACACTGCCAAATCCGGCGATTCGAGAAGCCGAGCACCCACCAGTCATACCACTTGAGAGTGCGCTTGGTATAAATCGCCTGCGCACGATCCACCTCCGTTCGTTTGGCTTTCATGGGATTTTCCCGCCCGATGGCCGCAACGGACCCAAGGGGGGGATGGCGGTAGAGTCCACCCTCCCGCGGAAAAAGGCAACCAAAGGGAAAACCCTCGTTTCCTCTCGCGGCGATGGGTCTATCTTTCCCCGCAGATGGATTCCCTCACGCAGCGCATGGAACAAGCCGGGATCTTCGAGGAAGATCTCGAGGAGCGGTTTGTCCTCGGGTCGGGAAGCGGCGGGCAAAAAATCAACAAAACCTCCAGCTGCGTCTATCTGAAACATCTCCCCAGCGGATACGAAGTCTCCTGCCAGGAAACCCGTTCGCGGGAGAAAAACCGCGTCATCGCCCGGACGAGGCTGTGCGAACATTTCGAAAAGCAGGCCGAACAGGCGAAACAGGCCACCGCCCGGGAGCGGGCCCGGCGACGTTACCAGAAACGCAAACCCTCGCGCGCCGCGAAAGCCCGCCTCCGTGTCCTCAAGCGGATCCGCTCGGATCGCAAGCAAGCCCGCAAGCGTGTTTCAGAATAGCGCTCCCCGGATCGACGCTTCTCCGCCCCTCTCACTCCATTGGGAAAATCCCGCTTGGCGAAGCGGCTCGCGGGCTCTTAGTTACGCCGAACCCGCCCATCGCGCGTCTTTCCCATGCCTCCCCTGACCCATCGCCCCGCCACCGTCGTCATTTCCCACACCGCCCCACTCGTGGAGGGCGGGAGATACCCCACCAAACGGGTCGTCGGGGAACCTCTCCGCGTTGAGGCCGACATTTTCAAGGAAGGTCACGATCAACTCGTCGCGGTGCTGGCATGGCGGGCCGTCGGCACGCCCGACTGGCACGAGATCCCCATGCACCCCCTCGACAACGACCGCTGGGCCGCCACCCTGACCTTCGACGCGATCGGGCGCTATGACATCGTTATCACCGCCTGGGCCGATGATTTCCTGACCTGGTTGCACGATTTTGCCAGACGGCTTGAAGGAGGACAGACCGACCTCTCCACTGAGATCGAGGAAGGCCGCGTCATTCTCAACAGCGCCGCGATCCGCGCCGCCACGGGCCGCGCCATCGACGATGCCAATGCCATCGAGGCGCTCACGACCCGTCTCATGCAAACCCCGCCCGAGGAGGTCCCCGCCCTCGTCGGCGCGCCCGACATCCTCGCCTTGCTTGCCCGCTGGCCGGATCGCAGTCTCGCCACGATCGGGGCCGAGCGCATCCCCCTGCTCGTCGAGACGCGGCTCTCCGCCTTTTCCGCCTGGTACGAATTTTTCCCCCGCGGGGCCGAGGGACGGGAGGATCGTCATTCCACCTTCCGCGACTGTCTCCCACGCCTCGACGAAGCGGCCGCGATGGGTTTTGACATCGTCTATTTCCCACCCATCCACCCCATCGGGACGACCCATCGCAAGGGAAAGAACAATGCGGTCACCGCCGCTCCCGGCGATGTCGGGTCGCCCTGGGCGATCGGCGGCGAGGCGGGCGGTCACCGCTCCGTCGAACCCGCGCTCGGGACGATGGAGGATTTTGTCTGGCTCCTCGGCGAGGCCAAAAACCGCGGGCTGGAAATCGCCCTCGACTTCGCCCTGAACTGCTCCCCCGACCATCCCTACGTGCGGAATCATCCCGAGTGGTTCTATCGCCGCCCCGACGGCTCGATCAAATACGCCGAGAATCCTCCCAAGAAATACCAGGACATCTACCCCCTCGATTTCCATTGCGACGACTGGCAGGAGCTTTGGGAAGAACTCCGCGATGTGGTCCGCTTCTGGGTCGGAAAAGGCGTGCGTGTCTTCCGCGTCGACAACCCGCACACCAAACCGGTCGCCTTTTGGGAATGGCTCATCGCCGGGATCCACGCCGACCATCCCGAGGTCATTTTCCTGAGCGAGGCGTTCACCCGCCCGAAAATGATGCAAACCCTCGCCAAAGTCGGTTTCACCCAGAGCTACACCTATTTCACCTGGCGCGAGACCGCCACCGAATTGCGCGACTACGTCACCGAGCTCACCCAAACCCACATGCGGGACTACTACCGCGCCAACTTCTGGCCCAACACGCCCGACATTCTCCCCCACCACCTCCAGCACGCCACTCCCGCCGCCTTCAAGATCCGGGCCGCGCTCGCCGCGACCCTTTCCTCCTCGTGGGGCATCTACTCGGGCTACGAACTCTGCGAAGGCACTCCCCTGCCGGGCCGCGAGGAGTATCTCGACAGCGAAAAATACCAACTCAAGGCGCGGGACTGGAACAAACCGGGCAACATCAAGCCCTTCCTGACACGGCTGAACCGGGCGCGACGAGAGAATCCGGCGCTCCAGTCCTATGCCAACATCGATTTCATTCCGGCGGACAACGAGCACATCCTCGCCTTCCACAAATGGTCCGACGACGGACAGGATCGCATCATCGTGGTTGTGAACCTCGATCCCCGCCAACGTCACGAATCCCATATCCACCTGCCCCTCGACGACCTCGGACTGCCCCACGGAGAAGACTTCGAAGTCGAGGACGTACTCTTTGAGGAGGTCTATCAATGGCGTGAATCCACCAACTTCGTGTCCCTTGACCCGCGGACCAAGCCAGTCCACCTGTTAAAAGTGAGGAAACCGTAAACAACGCCGCAAACCACGGCACGCATGGCCGGTTTGCTCCGCGTTTCAGGAACCACAGGAACCTCCCCTTTTTATGCGTTCACGTTTGCTTACCTTTGCGATCTTCGGTCTGCTTCTCGTTGCCATCGGCGAATGGGACCTCCGCGCCCGCAAAACCACTCCGCTCACGAAACTGAATGATTTCTGGCTCGAGTTCTGTGTCGGCAACGCCGGGGACGCGATCCGCAATCCCGCCGTCTCCCTCATCCGTATCGACGACGGCTACGAACCGCTCCGCATCGGAGACGACGGGGACGTCGCCCGCGACGGACGCCTCACCCGACTCGATTTCGCCACCATCCTCGGTTTTGTCGGCAAGATGAATCCGCGCTCGGTCGCCTTCCTCCCCACCCCGACCTTCGACGAGAGCCTCGTCCTCAACCAAACCGACATCGTGCCGCTCAAAGACGCCGCGATGCAACTGCCCAAGCTCACCGTGGCGACCACCATCTCCGACGACGGTGAGCAAGCCAAGGAAGCCGTACCGCTCCGCTATCCCGCGCTCAAAGTCGAAGGGGACGCGGCCGACATTCTCACCTTCACCCGCACCGTCGCCTACCCCGACCCGCAAATTCTCCAGAACGGAACCCCCGCCTTCCGGGAAATCGAGTCCGCCCGCGATCTTGTCGGGGAAAAAGCCATCCGCGTCCCCCTCGTGGCGAGACGCGGTGATGAGATCGCCCCTTCCCTGGTCCTCGCGGCCGTCGCCGACCACGCCGGCGTTCCGCTCGATCAGATCGTCGTCAAGCTCGACGGCTCCCGGCCGGTCATCCAGGTCGGGGAGGCCCATAACATTCCCGTCGCTTCCGACGGGACCATGTCCGTCCCCGCCCACAGCGGTATCACCTCCTCGATGCAGAGCCTCTACCGCGCCGAGGACGGCGCGATCCGGGAGACCTATCATTTCACCTCCCTCACCGTCGATGAACTCGCCTACACCGGCGAAGCGGACGACGAAGTGGCCAAGCGCATCCTTGCGAACTACCAGACGAAATTCGAGTCGCTGAAGGAAAATCTCGTCCTGATCGGCTTCGACCGCACCGCCGACCGCCGCATCACCACCGCGAAAGGGGAAATCCTCTCCGAGACCAGCCTCCTCGCCCGCGCCATCGCCGTGATCCAGAGCGGACGCCACATCGAATGGTGGCCGACCTGGGTCCGCTGGTTCTCCCTTCTCGTCATCGCCGGGATCGCCGCCTGGCTTTTCACCTTGCCGCGCAATAAATTCCTTCCTTTCGCCCTCGTCGCCCTGCTCCTCTATTTCGCCGCGCAGGTCCTCGTTTTCTCCGCCACCCTGACGTGGACCCCGCCCTTTGCCGGAATGTCGCTCTTTGCCCTGCTCCTCGTAATCGGCCTGGTCATCCCCGGCGGACAAGCAAGACCGAAGCAGGCCTCCGACCCCGGGGTTTGACGCGGATCAGGGGCATTGACACAAACAAACCCCCACAAGGGTAGGCCACCCGGAGGGGGCAGCCCTCACTCTTCCCCGAAAGGCTTTTCTTTCGCGAGCTTGATCACAGCGGCGACGAGTCCGGGGATGTCACTCGATTTTGCCTCGAGATCGGGTTCGTAGCCGTTTTCCACGAGGGCTTCGGAGGTCACCGGGCCAATGCTCGCGATCGCCGTCTCATCGGGAATGGTGAGACCGAGATCGAGGAAACACTCCACCGTCGAGGCGCTCGTGAAAGTAATGATGTCGGCTCCTTCCTCGGTGAACCGCTTGACCGCTCCGGTGGGATCCTCCCGCTCCGTGACCGTCTCGTAGGCGATGGCCTCGTCAAGGATGACACCCGCCGCGTTGAGCCGCGAGGCGAGGACATCGCGCGCGCCTTTGGCACGCACCCACAGCATCGTCGTATTCTCAATGGACCCGATCTCCGTCTCCAACGCCTCGGCGAGGGCTTCGGCGACGTGTTTCTTCGGCATCAGGTCGGTTCCGATGTGGTATTCCTTCAGCTTCGCCGCCGTGCCCGGACCCACCGCCGCGATGCGCGCCCCACCGAGTTCGCGGGCGTCCGAGCGGGCATGATAGAAGGCCGTGAAAAAATGCTCGACCGCATTCGGACTCGTAAAAAGGAGCCAGTCGTAGGTGTGCGCGTCGAGCACGAGACGGGCGAACTCCCTGGCCTCCTCGCCTTGGGACGGTTGGATCCGTATCGTCGGCATCTCCAGAATATCGGCACCGAGGGCGCGGAGGGAACGGCTCAATCCGCTGGCCTGTTTCCGCGTCCGGGTCACCACGATGCGCTTGCCGCAGAGGGGACGTTTTTCAAACCAGTTCAGTTTTTTGCGGCATTTCACGACGGTGCCGAAAACGGCCACGGCGGGGGCTTTGAAGTCCGCTTCCTCCGCCACCTTGGCGATGGTCGCAAGTGTGCCGGTGATCGTGCGATGCTGCCCCGTCGTCGCCCAGCGCACCAGGGCGACGGGCAGTTTCGGGTCGCCCCCTTCCTTCAGGATCGCGGCGGTGACCTGGGGCAGACGCTCCACCCCCATCAGCATCACTTTCGTACCGGGGGCTTTCGCAATCTGGGCGAAGTCCATCGAGGATTCCGCCTTGGTCGGGTCTTCGTGGCCGGTGAAAATGGTGAGCTGCGAGCAGTGATCGCGATGGGTCACCGGGATGCCCGCGTAGGCCGGACCGGCGATGGACGAACTGATCCCCGGGACAAACTCAAAAGGGATGCCCGCGTCGTGCAGCTCCTCGGCCTCCTCGCCGCCGCGTCCGAAGATCAGCGGATCGCCGCCCTTCAGTCGCGTCACGATCTTGCCCTCTTTTGCCTTGTCGATGAGCAATTGATTGATTCCGCCCTGCGGGATGGCGTGGTTTTTGGCTTTTTTCCCGGCGTAGATTTTTTCCGCCCCCGGCTTCGCCCATTGCAGGAACTCCGCGTTGGAAAGGTAATCGTAAACGATCACATCGGCGATCTCGATGCATTCTTTCCCGCGCAAGGTCATCAGTCCCGGATCTCCCGGACCCGCCCCGACGAGATAGCAGATTCCTTTTTTCTTGCTCATGTCAGGATATTTTTTTTAATTTCAAACGCATCAGTTCATCCGCCAGCGCCGCGGGAGTGCCCGCCGGGCCGCGCACCTCGGCGACGAAGGGCTCCTCCAGAGGGCGGCCTTCGTCGAAAACCCGCACCGCCATTGCGAGAACCGCGCCGTCCTCTTCGAACCAGGTGTGGGCCCCCACCGGAGTCTGGCAACCGGCCTTGAGGTGACCGAGAAAGGCGCGTTCCGCCGTGATCCGGCAAAAAGTCGGGGCGTGGTTGATCTTGGCGAGCGCCTCACGGGCGGCGGTATTGTCTTTCAGAATCTCCATGCCCACCGCGCCCTGCCCGGCGGCGGGGAGGAAGGTGCGGGTGTCGAGTTCGTGCGCGTGGACGGTGGTTCCTTCAAAGTCGAAAGCCGACTGCCCCGGCGTGTAGATCCCGAGTCGCTCGATCCCCGCCCGCGCCAGGAGGATCGCATCCCATTCCTCGCTCGCGATCATTTTGCGAATCCGCGTCGGAACGTTTCCACGGATGTCGACCACTTCGACTCCGGGACAGAGCCAGCGCAGTTGCCGGGCTCTCCGCACCGCGCTGGTGGCGATGGTTTTTCCGCCCAACAGGGTCAGGTCCTCGCCCAGACCCTCTTGGGTCGTGAGCAAAACATCGGCGATGTCGGCGCGGGGCAGGGTCGCGCAAATCTCAAATTCGGGCGCGAGTTCGGTCGGCACATCCTTGAGGCTGTGGACCGCAAAGTCGATCTCCCGACGCAGCAGGGCCTCCTCCAGTTCCTTCGTGAAGATGCCCTTGTCTACGACGGGTTGCTCTCCCCGGCTGAATTCGCTCAGCTTCAGGTCGGGGCGTTTGTCCCCTATCGTGCGGATGACCTCGATGCGACAGTCCACCCCGGCGGCGGCGAGGGCGGTGCGGGTCATGTCGGCCTGCGCAAGAGCGAGTTCGCTCCCGCGGGTTCCCAGGATCAAAAGTGGGTTCATGGATGGGTAAGGGGACGGACCGCTCTCTCCGGCTGGATACGGTCGGGGACGCTGCCGCCTCGTCCATCGGGCCATCCGGCGAGCGCTTCAATCCCTTTTTCCCGAATAAATTCCTCGATGACCGCCCGACAGACCGCGATCTGTTTCTCCCGTCTCTCCCGGCACTCGCTCGCGATCTGCTGGAGCTGGTCGATGTTGTAAAGATAGACGTTGTCGATTTCGTTGACTTCGTTCTCAATGTCCCGGGGCACCGCGATGTCGATGAGAAAGAGGGAGTGCCCGCGTCGCTCGGCCATGACCCGCTCTATCATCTCGGACCGGATAACGGGATGTGGCGCCGCCGTGGAGGAAATGATGATGTCCACCTCGTCGAGACAGTTCTCCCAGTCATCGAAACGCACCGCCCGCCCCTTGAGTTCGGACGCCAGTTCCTCGGCTTTGTCGAAGCTGCGGTTTGAGACGATGATGCTCCGCGCCCCTCGCGAAA
>CAYLJC010000029.1:12019-13780 GCA_964383345.1 uncultured Akkermansia sp.
GCTCATCTCTCCGGCCCCGATGATCATGACGCGGCAGCCGTTCAGTTGACCGAAAATTTTCTCCGACAAATCCACCGCCGCCGACCCGATCGAGGTCGATCCCTGCTGAATCCGGGTGCTCGTGCGGACGCGTTTGCCGACCGAGAAGGACTGCTGGAAGAGCTTGTTCATCCGGCGCGAGGTCATCCCGGTGGTTTGGGCGGTCGCGTAGGCCTTTTTCACCTGACCGAAGATCTCCGTCTCGCCCAGGACCATGGAGTCGAGCCCGCTCGCCACTTCAAACAGATGATGTGCCGCCGCCACCGATTCGTGGCGATAAAATTCGACCTCGCCGGGCGCCACCGCAAAATGGCCCATGAGATAGTCGGCGACTTTGTCGAGGGCGACGGCGGGATTTTCCGAGCCTCCGTAGATTTCGACGCGATTGCAGGTCGAGAGAACCACCGCCTCGGAGATTTCGTCTATCCCGCAGATCTCGACAAGATGCTGCGGCACCGCCTTTTCAGCAAAAGCAAGCCGCTCCCGGAGTTCAACCGGGGCCGTCTTGTGATTCACGCCGAGACAGAATATGGACACAGGGAGGAAGGGGTTGGAAGGAAAAACAGGGCGATCAGAGCGCCGAGAGAGTCAGCAGGGCAAAAGCGAACGCCAGGACCGCCGATAACGAGAGGGGTTTGGGCGGGAGCCTTTTCACCAGATGGGTCACGAGAAGAACGAGGTAGACAATCCAGACCGCTCCCGAGATCAGGAGATGGCCGCGCCCTGGAGCGGTTTGCATGAAAAAGGCGGCGACGATCCCCACGCTCATGAGCACGAGCCCGATGAAGAGGAGCCTCACCAGGGCATCGACGAGATAACGGATCGGCGGCATCGAATAGAAAAGGCGGCCGGGAGAATGGCTCTTGAGCTGGCGATCCTGAAAGAAATACATGCACCCGGCGACCCCGGCCAGACCAAAGGCACCGTAGGCCAGCAGCGACATCGCGGCGTGCAATTCGAGCCAGGGATCGAGTACCGCCACCGGACGCGGCCCGGGATCGGCGGCAAAAAGGTAGAGAATCGCCAGCAACTGGAAGAGGAAAACCATAGGCATGGAAAAAACGCCGAGGAGCGAGAGCCGGAACGCTCTGCCCAGGGCGAGATACATGATGACGATGCTCCAACTCACAAAAACGAGCACCTCGGCCCCGTTGGTAATCGGGCAGCGCCCGTGCATTTCCCCCCGATGATGGAGGAAAAGGCTCTGAAAAATGAGTCCGACCGCCGCAATGGAGATGTTGAGCCCTCTTTTACGCGGCTTTTCGGAACGCAACGAGACTGCGGCGAGAATAAATCCGCCGAGGAATACCAGTGTGGCAAGTATGAGGTAAAGTTCGTCCATCCAGGAGGGCATAAAGCGCTCTGTGTCAATCGCAAGGAACCGTCAATCTAACGGGGCAAAGCCGTTTTGCAAGGCGCTTGCAGGCACGGAAAAGAGTGGCGTCCGCTCTCCCGAAAGAGTCGTAGTGCGCTCTCCCGCTTGTCGGGCGAAGGCAGTCTCTCAAACGATCGCCTTGGCGATCAGCGCCGTGAGCCTCTCGGGATCGGTGGCGCTGGTTTTGGCGACAAATCCCCGCGCATGGGCGAAATGCACGTCGTCTTCCCCGGCGATGCGGGTGAAATCGAGCCGGGCGCTGTCCTCGTGACGGGACAGTCCGTAGCCCTCGCCACGCCGGTCCGGATAGATCAGCCCCGCGACATTTTCCCCGCGGCTCTCGATGA
>CAYLJC010000030.1:0-13673 GCA_964383345.1 uncultured Akkermansia sp.
GAGGAGGGGAACTCGCCCCCGGCGGGGGAGAGACGGATATTTTCCTCTTCCCGCCCTATACGTTCCGGGCCGTCGACGTCCTCCTGACGAACTTCCACCTGCCCAAGTCCACCCTGCTCATGCTCGTGAGCGCCTTCGCGGGCCGGGAGCTCGTTCTCCGGGCTTACCGGGAAGCGGTGAAGGAACGATATCGCTTCTTCAGCTACGGAGATTGCATGTTGATTATTTGAACAGTCAAGCCTGCGATTCTTGTTGTTTCTGACGCGAACTGTTGCAAGATAGAGTGCTTACAGAACCGTTCGCCACCAACCGGGAATTTCGTGGCGGAAAGAGAGGCTGACCGCTCATGTTCCACTTCCTATCGCAGAAGCGTCTTCAGAACCGCGGATTTTCCAGCGGGCAGAAGCGACGTACCTTGAACGAAACCGCCATCTCCGAGATGTTGCGGTCGGGCTGGCAGATCAGCGGCCTGCTCTTCGCCTTGTTCGCCGCCCTCGTCTCCTTTTGGATCATTTTTTCCTCCAGCAGCGGCTCCATCTTCGAGGGGAATCATCTCCAGACCTTCGTGGTGGTCACCGTCATTTCAGCGACACTGGTGGTGCATTGGCACGTCAGCCTGCCCCACACCTTCCATCAGAATTCGCGCATTACTTTGATCCTCGTGGTCATCCTCGTGCAGCTCCTCCTGGTGAAACTGAGCGAGCACATCGCCGCGACCTTCGCTCCCGAGGGCGGCTTCCGCTTCCTCGTCGAACCCTATATCTTCGCCCCCATCATCGTTTCGCTTCTGGTGGGACGGCGGCACGGGACCTTCGCGGTGGTCTACTCCAGCCTCTTCGGCGGCATGACCGTGCCGAAAGAAGAGGCCTTTCCCTTCATCATCTTTTCCATGATCTGCGGTTTCGTCGCGATCTACCTCACCAACAGCGTCCGACGGCGCAGTCGACTCGTCATGGCGGGGGCCTACTCCGGAGTGGCTTGCGTCCTGCTCGCCTCCACGCTCGGGCTGATCCAGTGGCCGGTCTTCCGCGCCGACCCCGGTCAGTGGGAAATGGTCGGGAAACAGGTTCTCTCCGCCATCCTCGTCTCCTCCTTCACCGCCGTCCTCGTGAGCGGGTTGCTCCCGCTCATCGAAGCGGCTTTCCGCATCACCACCGATGTCTCGTGGATCGAATTGGCCGACCTCAATCACCCGCTCCTCAAGCAAATGACGATAGAGGCACCCGGCACCTACCACCACAGTCTCGTCGTCGCCACCCTCGCCGAGACCGCCGCCGAGGCCATCGGTGCCAGCGCGATCATGTGCCGGGTCTGCTCCTACTTCCACGACATCGGGAAGATGAAAAAACCCGCCTATTTCATCGAGAACATCGGCGACGGACACAATCCCCACGACGACCTCACCCCCAACATGAGCGCCCTCATCGTCATGGCCCATGTCAAAGACGGGGTCGATATGGCGATCAAACACAAGATGAACGCCGAGATCGTGAACGTCATCCTCGAACACCACGGCAATTCCCTGATCCGCTTCTTTTACCACCGCGCCCTGAAACAACGCGACGAGATCAAAAAGCAGTTCGAAGAAGGCAAGGCTCACGAAGAGGACATTCCCGAGGTCAAGGAGGAGAGCTTCCGCTACTCCGGGCCGCGTCCCCGCACCCGGGAGAGTGCCATCATCAGTCTCGCCGATACGGTCGAGAGCGCCTCGCGCAGCCTTCAGAAACCCACCCCGAAAAAGATCGACGAACTCATCGACGAGCTTTTCAAGGAGCGCCTCAACGACGGCCAGCTCGACGATGCGGCCCTCACCCTCGCGGACCTCGCCACCATCAAAAAAAGCTTTTCCACCACCCTTCGCAGCATGATGCACAGCCGCATCGAATATCCGAAACTGGAAGAGGGTACCGACAAATCCAAAACCAAGCCCAAGACGAAAACCCGCAAGCTCGTCAGCCCCGTCGCGGGTACCACCCCCGCGGGGAATGCCACCGCGCCACCGTCCGACCAATCGCCGGTCTCCTGACGCGGGTCGCTCTCGCGACCGGAGAAACCTTCTCCTCCCTTCCATGTCTTCGTCCGCCCCGCCCAGAATCGAGATTTTCGTCCACACCGAGTGCGGAGACCTCGATCCCGGACGACTCGAGGAACGGGCGTGCCGGGCGCTGCCACACTGCCTGCGCGCCCGCGGCAGGGAAGAGCCTGTTCTCGGCGACCTCGCCGAAATCGAGGTCAGCCTCGTTTCCGACGAAACCATCGCCGGAGTTCACCGGGAATTTCTCGACGACCCGACCCCGACCGACGTGATCACCTTTCCTCACGGCGAGATACTCCTCAGCATCGACACGGCCCGGCGCGAAGCGCCCGCCCACGGACACGGCGTGGAGGATGAGGCGCTCCTGTATCTCATTCACGGTCTCCTCCACCTCAACGGACACACCGACCTGGAGGAGCCGGACCGAACCGAGATGCACCGGGTGCAGGAGGAAATCCTCCAGGCGCTGCGCTGAATAGCCCGCATTTCTCATGCTCTTTCGTCGCATGGCCGCTTCCTCCGTTTCCACTCAGGGGGAGTCGGGTGTTTGCAGGGCGAGCAGGGCCGCTCCGAGGTGTTCCGCCACACGGACCGCGTCGAGCGACTCGGGGGCGATGCCATTCCTTTGCACCGCGATCTCGGCGGCGCGGCCGAGGAGCCAGCTTCCGAGGCAGGCGGCGTCGTGAATGTGGACTCCCTGGGCGATGAGCGCGGCGGTGACTCCGGTGAGGACGTCGCCCATGCCACCGCTGGCCATGCCGGGATGGCCGGTGGTGTTGTATTCGAGGGGACGGTCCGGCGAAGCAACGAGAGTGCGGGCTCCTTTGAAAAGCAGCGTCACCCCCCAGGCTTCGGCCATGGTCCGGGCGAGGGTACCGCGGTCGGGGAAAACGGCCTCGCCGACGAGTCGCTTCATCTCGCCGGGATGGGGGGTCAGGAGCCGGTTCGCCGGTAGCGAGGAGAGGCGGTCCCGGTCTTTCGCGAGGGCATTGAGGGCGTCGGCGTCGATCACGGCGGGGCGGGGATCGTGGTGGAACAGGTCGAGGAACTCCGGCGGGATCTCCGGGCCGAGACCGGGACCGATGGCGAGGACATCGCCGGGGAGATCGACGAGTGCGCGCAGATCGGTGAGGGGGCGGATCATGACCTCGGCGGGACACCGGCTCGCGATGAGGGGGTGGAGCGCCTCGGGCACGCAGACGTTGACGAGACCCGCTCCGGCGCGGGAGGCTCCGAGGGCGGTGAGCACCGCCGCACCGCTACAATCGCGGGAACCGGCTAGAATCGCGACCCGGCCCGCCATCCCCTTGTGCGTGTCGAAAGGGCGCCGTGGCAGCCGCGGACGCAGGGTCGAAGGGAAAAGGAAGGCGCGCGAGGGATCGCCCTCCGTCACCGGAATCGCGAGGGGAATCTCGACAAGCCGCCCGACATGGTTCACCGCGTCGTCCGCCGCGAACCCCTTCTTGGCGGCGGTGATCGAGAGGGTATGGTCGGCCACCACCGCTCCTTCGTGGGGAATCCCGGTGTCCGCGTCCAGCCCCGACGGAATGTCGATCGCAAAGCAAGTTGCGAAAGCGTCACGGCGCAGTTGGTTGATGCGCCCGGCGAGGTCGCGAGCGGATCCCCGGAGCGCTCCCTTGGCTCCGATCCCGAGGATTCCGTCGAGGAGGACGAGGCGTCGTCCGGCCCTGTCGCCGGGAGGCTCCGGGACGGCGAGGAATTCCGTCCATTTTTTCGCGGGGAGTTCCGCGAGATCTTCCGTGGGGCCGGCAAAATGGAGGGTGACGCGCCAGCCCCGCTCTTTCAGGTGGCGGGCCACGACGAGGGCGTCGCCGCCGTTGTTGCCCTTGCCGCAGAAGACCTCGGCAGTGGCCGGTTCGGGAAAAAAGTGGAGGACCGCCTCGGCACAGCGGCGTCCTGCTTCCTCCATGTAGGGCTCGGGAGCGACGCCGGTGGAAAAGAGGCGTCGCTCGGCGGCGGACATTTCTTCGCAGGTGACGAGCATGTCCGGACGGGGAGGGGGGCCTCAACGGCTGAACTGCACAATGCCCCGCGCGATGCTGTCGGCGACGATCTGGCGATAAAGCGGGTCGGTCATCGCGGCGCGTTCGTCCTTGTTGCTGATGAATCCGCCTTCGACGAGGACGGCGGGGTGTTTGGTGTTGCGCAGCACCGAGAAGTTCGCGGTTTTCACGCCCCGGTCGGTGGCTTTGACGTTTTTGATGAGTTCGCGCTGCACCAGTTGGGCGAGTTTTTCCGAGTTGGAGCTGCGGTAAAACGTTTCGATGCCGAGGGCGGCGGTGCGGTAGCTGGAGTTGAAATGCACGCTGACGAAAATCGCGTTGCGGTGCCGGTTGGCGATGGAGGAGCGTTCCGAAAGAGCGATGAACTCGTCGCGGGTCCGCGTCATGATGGTCTTGAAGCCGGCTTCCTTGAGGCTGCGTTCCAGTCGACGGGCGACATCGAGATTGATGTGTTTCTCGTAGACGTAGGAATCGGCCGCCCCGAGGTCTCTCCCGCCGTGACCCGGATCGATGATCACTGTCCGGAAGGCGAAAGCGGAGCCCGTCGTCGCGAATAGGACGGCGAGGAGAAGACCGGCAAAACGGAGTTGGCAAAACGCGTGCATAACCAAGAAAATAAAGCTCTCTTAAAGATTTTCAAATAATATGAAAGAAATTTTGAAATTCATCCGTGTTTGACGGAGTTGGCTCTGAAATATTTTAAAAATTTACCCATTCCTGGGGAAAGGGGTTTCCCGGGAGTCACGGTCTCAGCGGTCCGCGGTCCCGGATTCCGTAACGGAGATGCGGTGGATTTATTAGGGGGTGCCCGCCTTGAACCTTTCGCATTTTGGTTTAGGCTCGCCGTCGCGGTGGTCGGTTCCGACAGATGGAAAGGCGCTGTTCCGCCTCCAAACCCAGCCCCTCCTTTTCTTATGCAAAAGTCTCTCAGACCCTGGATCGCGTGTTCTCTCGTCGCGTGTTCGACCTTATTTATGACCAATCAGACACACGCCGAAGAGGCGAAAAAGCCGGAATCCCTGACCGAACGAATCAGCTACGCCTACGGACTCATGATTTCCCGCCAACTCAAGGAGCGTGGCATCGAGATCGACTTCGGGCAATTTTCGAGCGCTTTTCAACAGATCGCCGCCGGAGGAGAGCCTCTCCTCAGCGAGGACGAAGTGGCCGCCGCCTTTGCGGAAAATCAGAAGGCGATGGACGCCAGGAACGCGACCGGCGAAGACAAGGCCAATCTCGAAGCCGGTGAGGCTTTCCTCGCCGAAAACGCGAAGAAAGAAGGCGTCAAAACCACGCCGAGTGGTCTGCAATACCAAGTCATCACCGCCGGTGACGGTCCCAAGCCCAAGGCCACCGACGAGGTCACGGTGCACTACCACGGCACGCTCATCGACGGAACCGTCTTCGACAGCAGCGTCGAGCGCGGGGAACCCACCTCTTTCCCGCTCAATCGCGTCATCCCCGGCTGGACCGAGGGGGTCCAACTGATGCCCAAGGGCGCGAAATACAAATTTTTCATCCCCTACGATCTCGCCTACGGGGAGCGCAGCACCGGGCCGCACATCAAGCCCTACAGCGCCCTCGTTTTCGAAGTCGAGCTCCTCGAGATCTCCGGCTCCGAGTGATGGTCAGGTTTCGTCGGTCCCCGTGGCCCGGCGAATCTCCCGGTAGAGCTTCGTGAGTTCGGGCGCGGCGACATCGTGCGCGAGGGCCTGACGGAGCGGTTCGCCCCAGATGGCCTCCACTTCGACGGCGTTGCCCGCGAGGAAGTCGACCAGACTGGAGGGCTGGTAGGGACCCATCTCCAGGGTGCCGCGGATATTGCTCTCGACAAAGGCGGGGGCGATCTCGTGTCCGAGGGCGGCGGCGACGGCGAGGATCTCGTGCATGAGGGCGCGAGTGCGGTCGAGCAAGGCGGGCACGGCGAGGATTTGCCGGGTGTCGATCCCGCCGGCGACGATGGAGAGTCCGTTGAACGGCACGTTCCAGACCAGCTTGCGCCAGCGGGCGAGACCGAGATCGGGGAGGACACGGCAGTCGAGTCCGGCCTTGGTGAAAAGGGTCGCCACGGCATCCACCGCTCCGGTCGGAGTGAACTCGCCCATCTCCACCCGACCGTGGGCGAGATGATGGATCACGCCGGGTTCCCCGCGATTGATACAGACAAAACAGAGTCCGCCGAGGACGGGCTGCGCGGGAAAAGCGGCGTGAAGAAACTCCTCGTTGCCGAGACCGTTCTGCAGGGTCAGCAGAATCGTGCCGGGCTTCAGGAGCGGTGCGACGAGTCCGCCGAGGGCGTCATTGGCGGTGGTCTTCAGAGCGATGATGACAAGATCGACGGGACCGATTTCCTCCGTCGTGGCGAAGGCCCTGACGGGATGGAGATGAAGATCGCCCGCGATGCTGTGGATGGTGAGGCCTTTTCGGCGCACCGCGTCGAGGTCGCGCCTCATCAGGAAGGAAACCTCGTTGTGGAGAGCGAGGCGGGCGCCGTAGTAGGACCCGACGGCACCGGATCCCACGACAGCGACGGTGGAGAGGGGAAGCATCTCCAGAGATACAGCAGGGCCGCTTGCGGATCAACGAGGAACCGTCGCGAGAGTGTTCCGATCCGGTGTGGAACGGGAGGCGCGGTTCTCCCAAGCGTTGATTTTGAAATCGTCCGGAGAAAAATCCTGCACGGGATTGGTCATTCCCGCCCGCCTTCCCGCCACGCCCAGCGGAACAGGTTGCGGCTGTCGGCGAAGCGGGCCTTGTCGGAGGACGATCCCAGCGTGACCACGATCAGGCTGCGGCCATCGTGCGTGCCGCTGGCCACGAGGCAGCGGCCTGCCGAGGGAGTGAAGCCGGTTTTGACACCATCGTAGTTGGCGAATGAGAGCAGTTCATTGGTGTTCTTCCATTCGGCCTGGCGCTCCGTGCCGTCGGGCCGGAGGACAGGGGCGGTGTAGGTGGCGCTGGCGACAACGTTGCGGAAGAGCGGATGTTTCCTCGCTGCGACGGCCAGTGTGACGAGGTCCCGCGCCGTGGTGGTGCGGGCGCTCTTGTCGCCGCCGTCTCCGTAGGCGATGCGGTAGATGGTGTCGGCCATGCCGAGATGTCGGGCGATGCGGTTCATCTCGGCCACAAAATTCATCCGCGTGGCGTAAGCGGCGGTTTTCGCCTCCTCGGGAGTTTCGTCACCGGGCGGTCGGAGCCGGGGATGGAAATGCTCGGCGAAGGCGTTGCCCATGTCGTTGCCCGATGGCAGGAGCAAGGCATGGAGACCGTCGCGCACGCGGATTTTTTCGCCCTCGACGAGACCGGCGGTGGAGCCGCCGGTGCTGTCGGCGAGTTGGGAGACGACGACCCATTCGTCGAGTACGGCGGGGTCGGCCGACGCCAGTTCGAGCACAACGAGGGCGCACATCACCTTGGTGGTGCTGGCCGCCTTGCGCGGTTCATCGGGTTGGTGCGACCAGAGCAGTCGGCCGCTGTCCGCGTCGGCGACAGCCCAGGCGGCCGCAGTCACGACCGGAGGAGTCTCGAGGTCTTCGAAAACGGGATCGGCGGCACGACAGGGCGAAGAAGCCAGGATGAGGAACAAAACGGTATGGCGGAAGGCGGACATGGGGGAGAATTGACCAGTGCCGGGGGCTTGTTAGATTTGGAAGTGTTTCCCTGACCGTGTTTCCCGAGTCCTGTTCTTCTGTTATTTGGGGAGCGCCTTTGCCGCCGCCTCTTGGAAGGCTTGGCGGACGGGGCTGGCGTCGGCGTTGGGGAAGTTCGAACGCTGCACCATGAGCACGTAGGCAACGCCCTTGGCCGGATCGATCCAGGCTTGCGTGCCCCAGGCCCCGCCATGGCCGAAGGTGCCGGGCGAGAGCATCGCGGCGACTCCCCCGTGCGGTTCGCGGAGAACGCAGGTGCCGATGCCCCAGCCGTATTTCATGCCGTGTCCACCGAAGGCCTCGCTCTGGAAGAAACCCACGGGAAATTCCCCGGTCCGGGGGGCGGAGAGATGAGTCATGGCCTCCTCGCTGAGGTAGCGGTGCCCCTCCAGGCTGCCGCCCGACAGCAGCATCCGGCAGAAGCGCACGTAGTCGCGGGGTGTCGAGTAGAGGCCGCCGTTGCCCTGCGGAGGACGGTTCCGGGTGCCCTCGTACCCGGCACGGGCGGCGACAGGCTCCAGTTCCCCGGTCTCGGGATGCTTCGCGTAGGGAGTCGCCAGCCGGGCGCGTTGCTCCTCGCTCGGGTAGAATCCCGTGTCCTTCATCCCGAGGGGGGCGAAAAGACGCTCCTCCAGAAATGCGTCGAAAGTCTTCCCGCTCAGCACCTCGACAATCCGGGCGGCCGTGTTGATCCCGCTCTGGCTGTATTTCCAACGGCTGCCGGGTTCGAACTGGGTGGGACCGGCGAGCCACAGCGGGACCAGCCCGGCAAGCGTGGAGACATCCGCCGCCGCCACGTCCGCTTCGCGCAGTCCCGAGGTATGGGTCAGGATCTGTTGGATCGTGAGATTTGCCAACTCACCCGAGGGGGTCTTCAAGTCGGCGAATTCGGGGAGATGCTCGGCCACCGGATCGGTGATCTTCAGCTTTCCTTCATCCTGCAACATCAGCACGGCGACGCCCGTGACCGGCTTCGACATCGAGGCGATCCAGAAGAGAGTATCCTCCGCCATCGGACGCGAGGTGGCCACGTCGGCCAGACCGGTGCTCTCCAAGTGGAGGATTCCATCCCTTCCGACCACCGCGGTGACCGCGCCGACGACTTCCTTTTCCGCGACCATCCTCTCCATCGCCGGACCAATGCCGGGCAGAACGGGCTCGGCAAAGGCAGCGGGAACAAAAAAACAAAAGAACGCGGCGAGACGGAGCGGATGGGAAATCATGGTCGGTGAGGGTGTGCGGGATCGTCGGAATCTTTCTTCACCTCCCCCAAGAGGCGCAAGACTTCCGCGACAATCTTCGGCTCCGCCCCGACCTCCAGAAAGCTCGATCGTGCCTCCCAGGTCTCGTAGCCGCCGAGTTCATGCTGTTCCGGCGTCGGCAAGTACCCCCCGTAGCCATTGGCCAGTTCCATGCTGAAGGTTTTTTCAAAGGGACTTTCCGCCTTGATCCGCAATCCGCTCTCGGCGAAGACCTCGCAGGGCATCGCGGTGATGGCGATATCGCCGATGCAAATCGCTTGCAGCGTGATCGAAACCGTTTCCGGATACTCCGCCAAGCGCAGGGCATGCTCCGCGTATATCTTCGACCAGCGATGCGGGTATTCCTTTTCGGGATTCCCGAGAACGGCTCGCGCCCATTCCAGACGCTCCGCGTCCGGCTTGCGAACTCCCAATTCCAATTCGCTCTGCACCATCGCCAGCGTGATCTCGTCCCGATATTCGATCGATTTCATTTCTTCGAGCGTCTCCCCGGCCAGCATCCCGCCGGCCTCTTTCATCCGGGCGTAGGGCGGATATTTCTCGCCGGTGATATTTTTTAATCCGCCGGTATCCCCGCTCGTGCCGTTCGACATCATCCCGACAAAGGCCGGGTGCGAGTTGTCCGCGCCATCAAGCTGTTCTTCCAGCGCCGCCGCGTAGTGCCCGAAATAGTCCGCGCTGACAATCCCCTTCCGATAACCACCGCAGTAATGGACGCTATAGTTCCCCAGGACCGCCAGCGGCGTGCCGTCGGCATGTTGGACCGAAAGGATGGAGAACTCGGGATCGACCGGCCCGGCCGGTTGGATGACTTGGCTGGAGCGCATCGCGACCGACTGGATCGTTTCACCCGTCTCCCCGAATGGATTCGGACCCACGCTTCCCGGCTCGCAGAGAAAACGACGGCAAGCCAGAAACTCCGGTTTGTCGAACGAAGCATAACCGATCCGCGCCGGCGCGAGATTCTTCTCGGCCTGGAGCACCGCCCGGGCGATTTTGCGCGAAACCTCCTGATGATAGGCGTCGTCGAGCTTGCCGGTTCCGACATGAATCAGCCGCACCACCGCGTGCGAGTGTGTCGCCGCCATCAACATGCGATCCGCCCGCAGTCCCGATTCTTTCTCGACGATCGCTTTGGCTGCGGTAAAGACATCCTCGCCGACCATGCAAGCATCGACGACCACCATCGCCAATCGTGTTGTCCCATCATCCAACACCAGTGCCCGCGCATGCAATCGGTCGTTCACCCCCAGCACGGGACCGGGCTTCGAGATCGAACCATTCATCGAGACGCCCGGCTGCGGCGTGATATCGACCACCGCCGCGCCGGCACGAAACGACGTCTCTTCCGCAGCGTTGGCGAAATTCAGCGCCGGACCGAGGAACAATCCGATGGCAGTGAGAAAAATTCGTGTCATTGACGTGCTCCGGGTCGGCAGTTGGGAAATCGCGGAGCTTCTAAAAGCCTCGGACCGAGTTCGGTGGGAGGCAGGCACCGGAAAAGTAAGGTAGTGGGGTAGAATGGCCTGATCCGCTCTGTTCCGTCAACCCTTTGTGGGCGGGACCGGAAGTTTTTCCGCGGATGTGGCTCCAAATCGCGGATTTAGGGCATGCCCCGTCGCGACCGCCTGCTTCCCGCTTGGGAAAAACAGGTGGAGATCGACCACCCGGGTCGCCCCGCAGTCTGCAGTCAGCCTTCTCGGGAAAGGCAATTGACTATTCGGGGATCGAGCAAGAGCGGGGACTGGCACCGCCGCGTTGGTTCCACGGCATCCGGGCGATGAGCATGGCGAGCCCGCAGGTGTCGGTGAGGCCGGCGAAGACCAGCCCCGCGCCGACGAAGGCGGACAGGGCGATCCACGCCGGGTGGACAAAGAAGCCGAGCGCCGCGCCGACAAGCACCAGGGAGCCGGCGGCGATCCGCACCTGGCGCTCCAGCGACATCGTCCTGCGGCCGCGATTCAGGGGCAGGCCGATGCTTTCCCAGGCTTGCACGCCGCCTTCGAGCACGCGCAGCGAGGGGATCCCGGCCGACTTCAGCCGCTCCGCCGCTTGGCTGGCCCGTCCCCCGGAGCGGCAGATCAGCACGCAGGCGTCCTTGCCCGCCGCGAGACGGGAGATGTCTTCGACCTCCAGCCCGCCGAGCGGGCGCAGCACCGAACCGGCGATGTGCTTCTCCTCGAATTCGGCGGGCGTCCGCACGTCGAGCAGCAAGGCCTTTTCACGATGCGGGCTTGTTTTGGCTGCGGCGGATGGGATCCCGCAACAAGCGCAGCCCGTTCAGCACCACCAGGACCGTTCCGCCTTCGTGTCCGATCACGGCGAGCGGAAGCGGCAGTTCGAAGAACAACCCTCCGGTCACGAGAATGGCCATGGCGCCCATCGCGAACATCAGATTCTGTTGGATGATCCTTGCGGTGCGGCGCGCCAGTCGATGTGCGTCCGCGAGCCGGCCCAGGTCTTCCGACAGAAGTGCCACGTCGGCGGCCTGGAGCGCCACGTCGGAGCCTGCAGCTCCCATGGCGATCCCGACATCGGCGCGGGCGAGCGCCGCAGCGTCGTTGACGCCGTCGCCGACGAAGGCGACCTTGCCGGTGGCGGCGAGATCGCCGACCCGCCGGACCTTGTCCTCCGGCAGCATGTCGGCATGGATGTCCTCGGGCTTCAAGCCAAGCTCCTCGCCGATGCGCAACGCGACCGGACGGCGGTCACCGGTCATCATGATGATTTCGCCGACCCCGCCGTCCCGCAACGCGGCCAGCGCCGGGGCGGCGGTTGACCGCGCCTGATCGGCGACGGTGACGGCACCCATCACCTGCGCATCCCGCCCGAAATAGATCACCGTCTCGGTATCCGCAGCCAGCGCCTTCAGCATCGGGTGATCGATGGACGCACCCATCTGCGCGGCGAGGCGCGGATTGCCGGCCCACAACCGTCCCTCGCCCGCATCACCAGCGTCACCGGTGATGCCGGCACTCGGCCGGGTGATCACCTCGGTCACCCTGGCCGGCTCGACACCACGACGGATGGCTTCCTGCCGGATGGCCGCCGCGCTGTGATGTTCCGAATCGGCCTCGAGCCCCGCCAGCAGCGCGAGAAAGCGATGCTCATCGCCATTGAGCGCCACCACCCGGGTGACCGATGCCTTGCCGGTGGTCAGGGTTCCCGTCTTGTCGAAGGCGAATGTGTCGACGACTGCCAGTGTCTCCAGCGCGGCGCCCCCCTTGAACAGGACCCCTCCGCGTGCGGCAGCCGAGAGGGCGGAAAGAATGGCGGCGGGGACCGAGATCACGATTGCACAGGGACTCGCCGCCACCAGCAAGGTGGCGGATCGGTAGAGGGCTTCCTCCCAGCCGCGTCCCAGCCAGCAAAAGACCGCGAAGGCCAGTACGGCCCCGGCCATCACCGCCACCGTGTAACGCTGGCCGAACCAGGCGCTGAAGCGTTCCGACGGAGCCCTGGCCGCCTGCGCCTCGGTCACCAGCGCGATCATGCGGGCGACGGTGCTGTCCTCAATCGTCTTTGTCACGGTCACCTCGAGCACACCATCGAGGTTGACGGTTGCTTCGAAGACCGGGGCGCCCGGCTGTTTTGCGACAGGCATCGACTCGCCGGTGATGTTCGCCTCGTCCAGCGAGCCATGCCCGCTGACGATGATACCATCCGCCGGAACGCGCGCCCCGGGCCGCAGCACCACGGTATCGTCCACCCGGAGATCGGCTGCGGGAACTTCCGAGATCGACCCATCCGGTTTTTTTCGAAACGCGGTCTCCGGCCGAAGCTCCATCAATGCTTCGATGGCGCGGCGGGCGCGACCGAGGGCACGCTCCTCCAGCGTGGTCGAAATGCTGAACAGTGTCAGTAGCACCGCCCCCTCGAAGGGCGCGTCGACCGCTGCCGCCGCAACCGCCGCGACAACCATCAGGAGGTCGATGTCGAGGATGCGCTCCTGCCACAGGGTGACGACCGCGCGCCATGTGGCCGGCAAGCCGCCGGCCAGATAGACCAGCGCAAGACCGGCGAGCGAGACCAGGGCGGCCAGCTTCCCCTGAAGCGGCCACCACGCGAGAACGGCGAGAGCCATCCCGAGGACGGTCAGCCCCGTCAGGACCATCGCACGATCAACAGCCAGGAATTTTCTCATGTCATCATCATCGAGGGTCGGTTTCCCTCCGGTGCAGCGCCTTCGAGCATAGAAATTTCCTTTCCGGGCCTTGCGCCCGCTCGGAGCCTCGGGCCGGGGGCGGAGGAGCTTTGGGGGATGCAGGGACTGGAAAAGGACCGTTGCGAGGTAAAATGGTTCGATTTGCCCCTTCCCGTCAAGGTGATTCGCTCGATTTGGATCGAGTCGATCAAGTCGCCCGGGAACGGCTCATCACTGCTGCGAAAGCGGCGCGATGAATGATTCCGTGATGGGTTCGGGAGGGTGCTCAAAACGGCCGCTTCTCAAGGCCTTTCCGAGAGCTTCTTCCGATCGACGATCAGACGACTCGGGAGCGCCTTGATGTTCCATTGACAGTCGGTGAGGTAGAGCGTCCGGGAGATCTCCGTCTTAAACTCCAAAGGAGCGGGGTCGTCGACAAAGCGGCATTCCTCGAAGCTACAGTCGTCGAGCAGGCTCAACCCGCTGACCGGAATGACACATTTTCGGAAATGCGTGTTCCGCACCATGGCCCAATCCTGATTGGCGAGATCAGAGGGA
>CAYLJC010000031.1:0-13231 GCA_964383345.1 uncultured Akkermansia sp.
GATCTCGCGCAGCATGTAGTCGAGGGTGGAATGCTCGAGGATGCCGTCGGAGATGGGGGAAATCGCGCCGTGCGCCCGCATTTTGGGGGGTTGCCCTTCGCTGAGATGAAGGTCCGATCCGCCGCTTTCGACGAGGTGCTGAAAATACTGATCAATGACTGCCATGTTGGAAAAAGAGGGTGAAAGGATGGGAAATATCGCGGTGGCTCAGCCGAGGATCGCCTTGAGGCTGCCGCGGTCGATGGCGCGTCCGAGCGCCTCGTCCTTGGAGATGGCACCCGCGCGATAGAGATCCGCGAGAGCGTCGTCCATCATGATCATGCCGACATTTTTGCCGGTCTGCATCACGCCGGGGAGCATGAAGGTTTTGCCGTCGCGGATGAGGGCGGAGACAGCCGGAGTGTTGACCAGCAGTTCGAGGGCGAGTTCGCGCCCGGTGCCGTCTTTTTTCGGGACGAGCTGCTGGGAAATGACGCCGCGGAGGGACTCCGCCACCATGATGCGGATCTGCTCCCGCTGTTCGGTGGGGAATACGTCGAGGATACGGTCAAGGGTCCGTGCGGCGCTGCCGGTGTGGAGGGTCGCGAGGACGAGGTGACCGGTCTCCGCAGCGGTGATCGCGAGCGAGATCGTCTCCAGGTCGCGCATTTCACCGACCATGATGATGTCGGGATCCTCCCGCAGAGCGGCGCGCAGGGCGTGGGAGAAACTCTCGGTATGGGTGTGGATCTCGCGCTGGTTCACATGGCAGTTCTTGGAGTCGATGACGTATTCGATGGGGTCTTCGAGGGTGATGATGTGATCGTTGCGCTGCGCATTGATCTCGTTGATGAGGGAGGCGAGGGTGGTGGACTTGCCCGAGCCGACCGCGCCGGTAACGAGGACCAGGCCGTTGTGGTATTCGAGCAGCGGCTTGATCGCCTTGGGCAGGCCGAGTTCGTCCATCGTTCTCAGCTGGGTGCTGATGATGCGGAAGACCATTTCCCAGCCGAGGCGGGTTTTCACGACCGAAGCGCGGAAACGTCCGATCTCGGGCGCGTAGGCGAAATCGACGTCGCCTTTTTCCTCGAGACGGTGCAATTCGGGTTCGGGGAGGTATTGGCGGGCGAGTCTCTCGGTGTCCTCGGGAGTGAGTTGCTCGGAATTCTCCCAGATCGGTTGGAGTAGCCCGAAGCGCCGCCATTTCGGCGGGGCGTTGGGGGCGAGGTGGACATCGGAAACATCGTACTCCTGAGCGAGTTTCAGGTATTCGTCAACGTGGCCTAGAACCTGGACTAAATCGGACATGGTATCAAAGGAAAGGGGGATGGGAGGGAATCTGCTGGAATCGGGGGAAAATGTTTGTCGTTTGGAAAAGGCGCGGCGAACCAGTGGCGCTGGAGACAGAGCTCCGGAACACCGCGAACAGTGGGGAGTATTCTGATTGCGGGAGGGACAGGCAAGCGAAAAAGTGTCTTTCGTCCTGCTTTCGCGGGAAAAGGCCGCAGCGGCATCGCGGAGCGGAATTTTTCTTGCAGAAGGAAGCGGAATCTGACAACTCTGTCGGGTGAAATACGCAGGAGGTTTTTTTATTTTTCTCGTGGCCTTCGTCGCGGTGGGTATCGCGATGCACTTTGGCCTCTACGGCCAGGCGGGGCTCTTTGTCTGGTCCATGCAGGAGGATCCCGTGACCGGAGAGGCGGTGCCGGGGAGGACGGTTCTCGCGGAGGCCGATGTGGCGGTCGCGGCGGTCGCGGCGGAGGCCGGGACAAAACCAGATGCCCCCGGGAAAACGAAAGCGGCCGCCGAAGCCGAAGAGCTGGAGAGCGCCCCGGCTCCCGAACCGGCCGCAAGCGCGGAAAAGACCGATGCGAACGCGGTGATTCCGCTCTTTGACGGCAAGACCCTTGGATCCTGGGAGAAGACCCGGTTCGGCGGGGAAGGCGATATCTTTGTCGACGAAGAAGGCAACCTGGAATTCGGCTTTGGTGCGGTCATCTCCGGTGTCAACTGGAAGGGCGAGCCCCCCGCGACCTCGAACTACGAGATCTCCCTCGAGGCGATGAAGCTCGACGGGAACGACTTTTTCCTCGCCCTCACGTTTCCCGTGAAGGACAGCCACGCGACCTTCGTCGTCGGCGGCTGGGGCGGCGGGGTGGTCGGCATCTCCAGCGTGGATGACCTCAACGCCTCGGAAAACGAGACGATGAATATCGAGGGTTTTGAAAAGGATGTCTGGCACAAAATCCGCGTCCGCGTGACCGATGACAAATTACAGGCCTGGATCGATGACGAAAACAAGGTCGATCTCGAGCTTGAAGGGAGAAAGATCAGCCTGCTCCCCGGAGACATCGAGCTCTCGGTCCCCATCGGCATCGCCGCCTACCAGACCCGCGCCCAGTACCGCAACATCGTGTGGCGGAACCTCGAGGGAGGAAAATGAATGCGGAGATTGTTCGGAGCGAATCCGTGCGAACATCCGCACCCCGGGAAATACGGGCGAAGGCAATTCGGTAATGGAAATTATAAAATTGTCAAAAATTAAAATTATAGCCTCCTTAATTATCAACTTTTTGAACGAAACGCTTGACCAATGGTCAATTTGTTGTCTGGATTATTAAAAAATGTGAGGAACCGATCCAGCCCACCTCCGTTTTTGCCGATCCACCACTCACCCGCCCACTCGACATTCATGAATCTCCGCGATCAACTGAAAGAAATACTTCCCGACATTCTTCCCCGGAATCCCGCTCAGGCGATCAAGGGGACGGAGTTGATCGAGTTGGTCAAGCACCGCCTCAAGCAGGACTACTCTGACGCCACCCTGCGCTATCATTTCTCCATCATGTCCTGCGATCCTTCCTCCCCCATCGCGAAGGTCGAACAGGGCCAGGGATATTACCTGCGGACCGCAACGATCCACACGATGAACAGCGCCCGCAACCTCTTCCGTGCGGGAGACGGCGGCAACGGCGACCGGACCCCCATGGGTACGGCGGAAATGGACCGGGCGCTCGGACGCGCTTCGAAATTCCGTGCGGTGGTGCAGCGTTACCTCGAGTCCCTGCAGCAATTCCCCTTTGTTTTTGAAGAGTCTTTTTCCGTCAACGCCGAGGCGAACCGCTGGCGCATCCCGGATCTCGCCGTGATCGACTGGCTCACCGCCGAAGAACCCGACGGAGCGAAGGAACCGGTCGCGATGGACAAGCGCAAGCTCGAGATCCACCGTCGCATGGGCGAATCCCCCCTCCGCGTTTCCAGTGTGAAACTCCGGCTCGAGTTGCATCACGACACGCTCTTGGAAGACCTCTACCAGTGCCTCTCCGCCTCCGAGTGGGCCAACGCCGGCGAACTCCTCGTTGCGGACTCCATCGAAGACCAGCAGATGCTCGAAGAGATCAACCGCTTCTCCGCCCGCCACGGCATCGGAGTGATCAGCTTCGGGCTCGACGCCGACATGCTCGACGACATGCCCGAACCGGCGGCGATTGAAAACCTGCTCCCGCAGGAATTCGCATCCATCATCAGCCTGCTGCGGGTGCGCCGTCACACCACCCCGGCCCTCGGGCGCGACCACGACTGGCAGCACATCACCGGCGCCGCCACGGAGAACGCGGATTTCGCCCGCTTGGAAAACTGGATTTCCCGCAGCCTGCTCGAAGAGCGCATCATCACCGCCCGCGAGTTCGACGAACTCGGACGCGACGCCGCCAAAACCGCGCGCGAGTACGTCGCCTGACGCCTCTCTGTTCCGCGACGAGAACCTCGACATAAGCTCCGGCCTTCGCAGCGTCGACGCATCGCGAAAGTCGGGTTGGCGAAATGTGCCGGAAACCCTCCAGGTGGCACGTTTTCACAGGGTGATTTCCCGCCCGCCGGAACGGGCGGATCGCAGGCAGGCGTCGAGCACAAGCTGGGTTTTCAGGGCAATGTCAGGCCAATGCGGATCGGGTGTGCCGGCGAGGACCAGTTCTCCAAAGCGTCGGAACATCTTTGTTTCCTGGGCGGTGGGATGGCCGTCGGAATACTCGGGCACGGCGACGCGGCGGCTGTATCGCTCCATGTGAAAATGACAGAGATCCGGTTCGATGCGGGTCCGCTCGATCTCGAAACCGACCTCGGGAGCGTAATGGGGGAGGACGAAATCCCGCATCGTGATCTGCCCCTCGGTCCCGCTGAGGTTGACCCATTGCTGATGATGGGCTTCGAAGCTGCAGTAAAAACCCGCCGTGACACCTCCGGGAAAATCCATTTCGGCGGAGAGCGAGACCGGAACGGAAATCTCGCGGAGCATGTGTGCCCGCACCGACAGCGGCATGGCGTAGCGCATGGTCCAGAGCGCCATGCGGATGCAGTACCAGCCGAGATCCCCGAGGCTGCCGAGAGGTTCCAAACCCGCTTGCCCGCGGATATTTTCCGTAAAAAAGCTCTCCGGAGCGAGGAAGCTGAACTGCGAGACGATGCGCTTGAGCTCTCTGATCGCTTCCCCGGCATCGAGTTCGCGTCGCAGGGCGGTGAGGCGGTCGCTGTGCATGAACATGACCCCGTCCATGAACTGGACTCCGGCCGCCGCGCAGGCCTCGACAACCTCGCGCACTTCGTCGGCGTCCACTCCGCACGGTTTCTCACAGAGCACGTGTTTCCCGGCGGCGGCGGCGGCGAGCAGGTATTCTTTGCGCAGACCGGTCGGGAGGGGGATGTAGAGCGCGTCGATGTCCTCGGCGGCGATCATTTCTTCGTAACCGGTGATCGCCCGCGGGGCGGGGTGATGCGGGATTTGCGCCTGGCACTCCGCGAGGAAGGCGGCGGCGCGATCCGCGCTGCGGCTGGCAACCGCAACGAGGCGACCGTTCCCGGAGTGACGGATCGCTTGCCAGTTTTTGCGGGCGATGGCGGCGGCACCGAGGATGCCCCAGCGGCAGATGTTTTTACTCATGTCAGGAATCGGGTGGAGGGATTCACCGGAAATGGATCCGCACCCCGCGCGATCTCCAGCCCTTGGTGATGTCGGCTTCCATCTCGTCCCAGGTGCGTCCGGCGAGGAGGGGCTCGAAGAGTTCGGGCGGGGTCTTTTCCTCTTTCAGGGCCTTGAGGAATTCTTTGATGTTGGCGGCGTCCTTGTCGCCGTCCATGTGGAAAAAATAATAGGCGAGCAGGGCGGAAAACCCGTAACTGAGTTGGGCGTTCGAGAGGAAGGAATCGTAGCTTTGCATGAAAAATTCCTGCAAGTCGGGGACGGTGAATTCCTCGCCGAGAGCCCGCCCTCCCTGGCCGTTTTCCCCGTAGGCAGTGACGCGGGCGATGAGTTTCTGCATGTCCGCGAGGCTGAATTTGCCGGAGCGGTAGCCGCTGTTGGCGATGTACTCGGCGAGACCTTCGGTGAACCAACCGCGCGAGCCTTCGGCAAAATATTCGTAGTCGGTGATCTGGTGGGCGATCTCGTGGGAAAGGGTCGTGTTTTCCCTGTCGTAGTCGACGCTATAGTTGCTCCCGACTTTTTTCACTCCGAGACTGGTCAGGGGGATGAGAATGTCGCCTTCGCCGCCACGGCTGATGTAGACCCCGGCGGAATCGGGCGGGCCGCCCTTGCTGATGTAGGCTTCGCGGGTTTCAAAGAGATGGATCTTGTGCCGTTCTTCGCGGAAGGGCTTGACCATGCCGAGAGGGAGTTCGCGGCAGACCTGATTGGTGGCTTCGAAGAGCAGGGAAAAGCGCCGCACCACCGAGGTGTTGAGTTTCACATCGCAAATGAACTCATAGTGGGGGCTGGCGTAGATGTACTCCCGGGCCGCGTCGTCTTCCTTGATGACCTCGATCTCCTGATCGATATCGACGGAGACGAGCCTGGGCCAGGGGCTGTCCCAGTTCGGCTGGATCTGCCCGTCTTTCGACGAGTCGGACATTTCGCCTTTTTTCCAGTTTTGGATGAACGCCTGATCGCTGGATGAAAGGCTCTCGATGGGGACCTCGAAGTGGTTCCCGTTCATTTGCAGGACGGCCTTGTCCCCGTTGGTTTCGATGAGGGTGGCGACGATGGTCCGGCCCTCGCTGTTGGTCCAGGATCGCTCGGCGGCGGAGAGCGGCAGGGCGGCTGCGAGGAAGAGCAGCAGCACGGCCATGCGCGCGGGGGGCGGGAGGGACAAATCCATAGCTGGGCGAATCATAGAATTCTTTACAAATTGCTTCAAGCCTGGAGAGCGGCATCTTCCCGTCTGACATCGGTTCGGGAAAAGAGTTCGAGAAAAGGAGAATGGACAAACACGCGGAGTTGGAAAAGTGGTTCGGTCACAAGGAGTTCCGCGAAGGGCAGGAGAAAGTCATCGATGTGCTCCTGTCGGGTCGTTCGGCCCTCGCGCTGTTTCCCACGGGGGCGGGAAAAAGTCTCTGCTACCAACTTCCCGCCCTGCTTTTCGAGCATCTCACGCTGGTGGTCTCGCCGCTCATCGCGTTGATGAAAGACCAGGTCGAGGCCCTCCGTCGCAGGGGGATCGCCGCCGCCCGTCTCGATTCGACGTTGGAACGGACCGAGATCGAGGCCATCTATCAGGGGATGCGCGACGGCAGCCTGAAGATCCTCTACGTCGCTCCGGAGAGGCTCGCGAACGAGGGGTTCCTGCGCCGCCTGCGGACCTGCCGCATCTCTCTGCTCGCGGTCGATGAAGCCCATTGCATCTCGGAGTGGGGACACAATTTCCGGCCCGACTATCTGAAGTTGGCGGAGATGGCCCGGGAACTCGAGGTCGAGCGCATCCTCGCCCTCACCGCGACAGCGACGCCGCGGGTGGCGGAACAGATTCGCGAGCGCTTCGGAATCGCGGCGGACGATCATGTCCAGACCGGCTTTGCACGATCGAACCTTCACTTTCGGATCCATCCCTGTTCGGAAAAAGAGCGCGACGCCCGGCTCGTCCAGCTCGTGACCGGAGCGGGTCCCGGCCCCGCGATCGTCTATGTGACGCTGCAGCAGACCGCCGAGCGGGTCGCCGGTCTGCTCCATCGGGCCGGGGTGAACGCGCGGGCCTACCACGCGGGGATGCGCGACGAGGACCGCGCCGCCGTGCAGGACGGGTTCATGTCGGGAGAAACCGCTGTCGTCGTGGCGACGATCGCCTTCGGGATGGGTGTGGACAAGGCGGACATCCGGCATGTCTATCATTACAACCTGCCCAAGTCGCTGGAGAATTACGTGCAGGAGTCGGGCCGCGCCGGACGCGACGGCGGGATTTCCACCTGTGAGATCCTCGCCTGCGCCGACGATCTCACCGTGCTGGAAAATTTCATCTACGGCGACACCCCCTCGCCCACGGCGGTGAAATCGCTCGTGGAGCACGTCCTGCTGCAGGGAGAGCGGTTTTCCATCTCCCGCTACGATCTCTCCCAATCGCGGGACATGCGGCCGACGGTGGTCTCGACCGCGCTGACCTATCTCGAACTGGATGGCATCCTCATTCCCGAAGGTCCCTTTTACGGCGGGTATCAGGTGCAACTGCTGCGACCTTTCGCCCAGGTCATCGCCGGGCATACGCCGGAGCGCCAGCAATTCCTGACAAAACTCTTCGCAACGGGAAAAAAAGGCCGCTTGTGGCATCGTTTCACCATGGCCGAATCGGCTGCGGCACTGGGCGAGCCCGAAGATCGCATCCGCCGGGCGATCGGCTATCTCGCCGACCAGGGAGAGGCGCTCGTCAAGCCCGACGGCCTGCGCCATGCCTACCGCCTCGCGCCGGAGGGCGAGCGTTCCGTCCCGACCATCGCAGCGCGGATGATAGAGCGATTCGAATCCCGCGAGGTCGGCGAAATCGAGCGACTCCGTCTCGTGGAGAGTCTTTGTGAAACACCGCAGTGCATCCCCCGGCAGCTCATCGCCTACTTCGGAGAGGCGATGGCGCCCTGCGGCACCTGCGGGGTCTGCCTCGGGGAAAGCGACGGCGGCCCGCTCCCGGCGGCGAAGCGTGAGTCCATCACTCTGGAGCAGGCCGAAGTGATCCGCACCACCAAGGCCGAGAACCACCCGGCTCTGCGGCAGCCGAGGCAACTGGCGCGGTTCCTTTGCGGTCTCTCCAGTCCGGCGACGACCCGGGCGAGGCTGAATCGCGACGACCGGTTCGGGCTGCTCGCGGAAGTGCCTTTTTTCGACGTGCTGACGCAGGTGGAATCGTCGTAGCCCGTCGCAGCCCGTCGTCTCCCGACCTTGGCGTGCGAACTCAGGCGAGCGCGGCGGAGAGCACGGGAAGCCCGCCCTCTTTTTCCGCCAGCTCCACCAAACGCCTTTTCGCGGTCGGGATATGGGCGAGGAATTCGGTTTTGCCCTTCACCTCGCTGAGAAATCCGTAGGCCCCCAGCGCCTGCATGAGCCGCTGCATCGCGCACTGGATGAGGCGTTTTTCAAATGCGGGACGCGGTTCCGTATCGCCCGCTTCTCTTTTGAGGGAGAAATAAAAGGCGACGAGGTCCGCGGTCTCCCCGGCGGTGAACTCGCTGTAGGGATCGTAAATCATGGAGGCGAGGTCATACTCCGGCAGGCCCCAGCGTAGTCCCTGGTAGTCGATCAGGTAGCTGGCGCCGTCGCGGAGCATGACGTTGGTGCTTTGAAAATCGCGATGCACGAGAGCGCGCGGCAGGGCGGCGAGTTCCTCGCGGAGCCCGGCAAACGCCTCCGAGGCGGCACCGTTCCGAAGGAGGGCCGCTTTTTCCGCGGGGAGGAACCGGTCCGCGAAGTGTTTGAGAAAGTAATTTTGTTCCCATTCGTAGAGAGCTGCGTCGAAGGGTTTTTCGAGTTCGGGAAGATCGGCCGGAGCGGCACCCTCGGTGAGGCGGTGGAGGGGAAAGACGGTCCGCAGGGCGGATTGATAGGCGGGCAGCCGGGACTCCGTCCAGTCCGTCCCCGCGAGATTCCCGAGATCGAGGCTACCGAGATCCTCGACCCAGAGCAGGTTCAGATCGATGCGGCGTGCGAGGATGCAGGGGGCGGGGATGGCGTGGCGGTTCAGAAAATCGGTGACGTCGGCGAAGCGAGCGTTGTCCGCGCGGTCGAGGTGATAGTGCATCGCGATGAGCGTCACGCCCGAGGCTCCGTGGGAAATCCGGACAAAAAGACGTCCCGACCCCCCTTTCTCGATGATGTCGAGAGACAGCTCGTCCTCCTTCCAGGAAGGAAACGCCTCGCGAGTGTGCCATTCTATTTCATCGAGTCTCATACCAAAAACTTCATACCAAAAACGGGTTCGCCACCAAACCACGGATCGGGCGGGGGAAAAGTCCTTTTCGCGTTGGAGGGGGCTGGGGACAGGTGATGTGTCGTGACCCGGGAGCGTTACCCGGGAGGGACAGGTTACCCGGGAGGGACAGGTTACCCGGGAGGGACAGGCTACCTCGTCTTGGCGAAGGTGAGGTTGTGGATTGGCACCCGGAGGAGGGAGCCGCTATGCTCCCGATGCTCCCGCGAGTTCGACCATGAAAGGTTTTCCCTCCATTCTGATGCTCTGCTGTCTCTTCCCGGCGGTTCTTCCGCTCGCGTGCAAGCGGGCGGAGCCGGTCGCGGAACCGGAGCCCGAACCAGTGGTGGTGCCGGGAGAAAAAACGGCCAATCCACCCCGTCTCCGCGAACTGGACTTCACCCCCTTTGAAGAAGCTCTCGCTTCCCTCGACAAACAGCGTCTCGCGGAGATCGCCCGCCTCGTCCGCGAGGGCGACATCGACTCGGTGGGAGCGGCGATGGCCGCGGGAGAGGTGACTTCGGAGGAGCTGACCCTCTTTTTCCTCGACCGCATCCGCCGCTGCGACGGGAGGCTCCGCAGCACTCTGGAGCTGAATCCGGCGGCTCTCGAAGAAGCCCGTGCCGCAGACCGCGAGAGGAGGGCGGGCATCAAGAGAGGACCTCTCCACGGCATTCCCGTGAATCTGAAGGACAACATCGGCACGACCTCACCCCTGCACACCACGGCGGGAGCGGAAATCCTGCTGGACCACTCGCCGACGGAGGATGCGGTGCTGGTGCGAAAACTGCGCGAGGCGGGGACAGTCATCCTCGGGAAATCGGGCCTCTCCGAACTGGCCGGCGCTCTCACGACGGATCCCCCCGGATACAACGCGATCAGCGGAATGGGACGCAACCCGTACGGGGACCAGTGGCCGGTCTCGGGATCGAGCAGCGGATCGGCCGCCTCGACGAGCGCCTTTCTCACGATGGCCAGCGTCGGCACCGAGACATCCGGTTCGCTCGTCGCGCCGGGTGCGAAAAACGGGGTCGTTGCGATGATGCCCGGTCCCGGCGTGGTCAGCACCGCAGGTCTCGTGCCGCTGATCCGGTTTCAGGACTCGGCCGGACCGGTGGCGCGCTCGGTGGCGGATGCCGCCCGGCTTCTCGCGGCGATGGACGAGGGGGAAACGGACTACGCCGCATCGCTCGATCCCGCCGCGCTGGAGGGCGTCGCGGTGGGAGTGTTGCGCCGCAGCCTGCTCGCCGACGAGGGGAAACCGGAGACGGAATTCTGGCTGGCCCGCATCGACGAAGGTCTGAAAAAGGCGGGGGCCGTCTCCCGGGATCTCGACGAAACTTTCGCGGAAAAGCCGGACTTGCTCCCTCTCATT
Source organism: uncultured Akkermansia sp. (assembly GCA_964383345.1). Lineage (GTDB taxonomy): Bacteria > Verrucomicrobiota > Verrucomicrobiia > Verrucomicrobiales > DEV007 > Arctic95D-9. Next base: position 10,570 of record CAYLJC010000031.1, read on the forward strand.
TTCCTGGGGCTGTCCCACGACACCCTCGGTTATCTCGCCGAGGCCGGAAGCCCGGTGCGGAGTGTCGCGGATCTCCGGGAATACAATCGGGCGGACCCCGAACGACGGATTCCGCGAGGGCAGAACATGCTCGACCTCGCCGTCCGGGTCCTCCCGATCCTCGCGGACGACCCCGACTCTCTCTACGAAGCAGCCGCCACCGAAGCGCGGGCGCGGGCGGCGGCACAGCTCGCGGCAACCTTTTCGGACCACGACGTCGAGTTGCTCGTCAGTCTCGCCAACGCCCATTCGGATGTCTACGCCACGGCCGGGTATCCCGCGATCACCGTGCCGCTCGGACTCAACCGGGAGGGCCGACCGAACGGGGTCACCTTTATCGGCAAACCCTCTTGTGAAGCGCGCTTGCTCGCGTACGCCCACGCGTTCGAAGAGGCGACCGGCTACCGCGTTCCCCCGCCGGAAGAACGCGTGAAATGAGTCGTGCGGGGCCAGGCGGGACCACGGGAGGAGGGGGGGACGCAAAATTTAACGAGTCTCCTATTGCCGCCCGCTGGTGATTTGCGTAGATTTCCCTTCCTCCTGTCTTGTGTTTCCTCCTTATGTCTACTTCCGAGATCCACTCAATGACGCGGAACGGCGCGACGTCTCCCCTGAAAAAATCGCGACTTTTCACCAATGGACGCACCGTGGGCCTGATGCCGGAGAAAGGCTGGGCGATGCGGAACTACCGCTTTCTCAGCAGCAGTGTCCTGCCCGCGCTCTTGAAAAAGCGGGAGATGACCGGCAGCATGGAGCCGCCGCGGTTCCCCTCTCTGGCCCCGCACGAAATCGAGGTGGTCTGGATCGGGCACGCCAGTTTCCTCGTGAGAACAGCGGGGTTCAATATCCTGATCGACCCGGTCTGGGCCAAATGGATGGGACCGCTCAAACGCCACCGCGATCCGGGGATCGACATCGAACATCTCCCGCCGATCGATCTCGTCCTCATCACTCACGCGCATTTCGACCATCTTTGCCGCACCACCCTGAAGCGCATCGTCGACGGATCGCAGACCGTCCTCGTGCCCCGGGGGGTGGGCCGCGTTCTCAAAAAACTCGAAATTCACCGCGTCGAAGAAATGACGGACTGGAGCTGCCTCCCCTTTCGCGATGCCGAGATTCATTTCACTCCGGCGCATCACTGGGGCGCGCGTTACATTCACGATACGAAAAAAGGTTTCGGCGGATTTGTCGTCAAACTGCCCGAGCACACCGTCTACCATTCGGGAGACTCGGCCTATTTCGACGGGTTCACCGAGATCGGCGAACGCTACGATATCCACACCGCGCTGCTCCCCATCGGGGCCTACGATTGTCCGAGCGGACGCGAGGTCCACATGAATCCCGAAGAAGCGGTTCAGGCCTTTTTTGATCTCAAGGCCAATCGCATGATCCCGATGCACCACGCGACGTTCCCCATCAGCAACGAGCATCCCACCGAGCCGCTCCGACGGCTTCACGAGGCCGTCTCGATGAATCACCTGGGCGAACGGGTGCTGTCTCCCAAGGAGGGGCAACAGGTCATTCTCTCGTCGCGCGACATCTGAACGGAAGGCCCGGAAACGGGAGACGCGATTATTCCCCGGCGGTCGCATCCGCCCCGCCCGTTTCCGCTTTTTCCCCAGCGGTATCGGGGTTGTCGGCGGGAGCTTTCCCGGTGAGGTTCCGTTCGCTCATCCGGGCTGTCGGCATCCTGCGATACGAGGGCGCGTCGGCGGGCGATCTTTCCGCTTCGAGCGAGTCGCGACGCCAATCGATACCGTTTTCCTCGGCGATCAACTTCCACTCCGTGAGAGTGCGCAGTCCCCTCCGGGCGGCCTCGGCATCGCGAAAGGCACGTGCCTCCAGCGCGGCGGCAAAGGATTCTTCCGCAGCGAGGATATCGCCGTGGCGCAGGTGATGTTCGGCCTCGGCGAGAATGAGGTTGCCGTAGGAAGGGGCGAACTCACGGGCGTCGTGGAGTCGCTGGAGAGCGCTCCCTTTTCTCCCCAACTCATCGAGCACGGCGGCGTGTCCGACCGCCGCGAAGACATCCTGCGGATACAAGGCGCGCGCTCTGCTGAAATAATGATCGGCTTGTTCGAGAGCTTGGCGACGCTCCGGAGCGGCCATTTCGGAGGAGATGCCCGCCACCTGGGCGTGGGCGCTGAGAGCAAGGAGGAAGGGGTTTTTCGAATCGAGTTCGCGGGCGGCCTTGAGATGGCGGAAATGGCGGTAGCCGTCGGGGTCGGCCTCGAAGGAGAGACGCGCCATCTCGTAATGGAATTCGCTCCGGGAAAAAACCAACCCGAACAACAGCATCGCGATCCCGCAGCCGAAGGCGACGGTGCGGTTCACGAACATGAGGCTGCCGCCGGGGATGACAGGCGCGGGAGCGGACCGCAGCGCCGTCGCCATGGGATCGGGCGCGGCGAGGAGGGCGAGAAAAACCGCCGCGACAATCAGGAAGGCGGGCAGGTGCAGGGTGAAGTCGAAAAGGGCGAGCACACCCATCGCGAAGAGGCTCGCGATCGCCCCGAGGACCAGGGCGAGGTGATCCGAGCGGGGCAGGATGCCGCCCCTGGCGTTGCCGAATCCCGCATAGGCGCGGACGAATGCCAGACCCGAGTGCGCGTGCAACGCG
>CAYLJC010000032.1:0-12931 GCA_964383345.1 uncultured Akkermansia sp.
GCCTCCTCGACAATGCGGGCGTCGTCGGCTTTCTCCGCGAGCAGTTTCGTGACGATGCCGCCGTCCGCCGCGAGTTTGCCGTTGAGGGTGTCGCCGTTGGCGAGGTGGAGCACCTGGATCATGCTGGGCTCGTTGGAGCGCTCGCATTCGCAGGTGATCTCGCGGTCGTTGCGACCGAAAGTGGTGAGGAAATAGGATTCCACGGCCGAGTCATAGAGTTCGAGGGCGCGGGTTCCCTCTTCGTAAAAATCGGTTTTCTGGGTGCTGCCGTCACTGAGGGCGACCTTGTCGAAAACGCCGGTCACTCCGGTAACGTCGGCGATGGCATCGTGGAGGACCTCGGCCATGAGCCGACGCGGCTGGTGTCGGGAGAGGTATTTGGTATCGTCGCGGTTTTCCGAGAGAACCTCGCCGCCGCGCTGGTAGGTTTCACTCGCGAGGATGACCCGCATCAGCGCTTTCAGATCGAATTCGCTTTTGACGAGGTGGGCGGTGAGCGCGTCGAGGAGCGGTTCGTTGCTCGCGGGATTGGAGGCGCGGAGATCGTCGACCGGCTCAACGAGACCGCGACCGAAATAGGCCGCCCAGATCCGGTTGGTGATGGAGCGGGCGAAATAGGGATTGTCCGGTGCGACAAGCCAGTCGGCGAGGGCTTCGCGGCGGTCGCCGGTGGCGTCGGGGTCGAGCGGTGCGCCATCGAGCGGAGCGGGAATCTGTGGCTTGCCGGTGCGCGGCTGGATGAGATCTCCGCGCGGCTCGACGTAGAGGGTGCGGATGCCGTCACCGTTGCGGGCGTCGCCGCCCCAGCCTTTCGCGCGAACGCGGGAGAAAAGATTCGCGAAGGCGTAGTACTGGTCGTTGCTCCACTTTTCCAACGGATGATCGTGGCACTTCGCGCAGCCGATCGAGAGACTCAGGAAAGCCTGGGCGGTGTTCTCCGCGAGGGTCTCGGGATCCTGATGAACGGCGTAGAAATTGGTCGCCCCGTTCTCGGTGCTGATTCCTTTCGCGGTGATCACTTCGCGCACCATCTCGTCCCACGGTCGGTTTTCCTCGACCCCGCCGCGAATCCATTCGTAGTAGGCTTTCACCGCGGCGGGACGCAGGATGCCTCCGTTGACGAGAAAAATGTCGGAGAAACGGTAGCTCCAGTAGTCCACGAATTCCTCTCGTTGTAACAAGGCATCGATCAGGTTGTTGCGTTTGTCAGGGGAAGTGTCGGCGAGAAAAGCGCGGGTCTCGTCGGAGGTGGGAAGTTTTCCTATCGTATCCAGAAAGGCGCGCCGGACGAAGTCCCCGTCCGAGCAACGTCCCGAGGGCTGGAGGTTCAATTGACGCAACTGGACGAGGACAAGCTCGTCGATGAAGTTCCGGCGCGGCGCGGCGGTGAAGAGTTCGTCGGGAATGGCGTTCGGAAACGGTGAACGCACCCGCGCGATCGCTACCTTGCTGGAAAAAAGGGCGGTCACGGCTCCCTCGCCGTAGCCGATCACCTCGGCGGAACCCGAATCATCGACGATGGCGACGGTTTCATCGGCGGAGGCGAACCTCGCCCAATCGGTCACATCGAGGCGGCTGCCATCTTCATAGTGGGCGGTGACGAGAAAACGCTGTTTGGCTCCGTTTTGCAAAATCGAAAGCGGCGGGTCAACCGAGATGGAAACCACCGCCACCTCGTCGGGCGACGGTGCCGGGCTACCCTCCGCGATCCATTCGGAGAGGATGCGGTACTCGCGCGAGCGGGGGTCGAGGCGCTTGCCACCCTTGTGCGGCGTGGCCATGGTCGGTTTGGTGAGGAGGAGGCTCCGGGCCGGGGCGAGGGGTTCGACACGACGTCCCCGCGCCTCGCGGGTCATGCGGTAAAAATCGGTGGGAGGATCGTAGCCGAGCAGGCTCAGGCGGAAACCTCCCTTCCCCGCCACCGCACCGTGGCAGGCACCCATGTTGCAGCCCTGGCGGGTCAGGACGGGCATGACGTGCTTCTTGAAACTCCAGGCAAAGGATTTGTCGAAATTCGTCACTTCAATCTCGCGGGTGGTCACGCTGTCACCGACCCGCGCGGTGAGGACGGCCCGGCCGTTGCCCCGGGCGTGGAGGACGCCGTCGCGGAGTTCGGCGACCCCGGCGGGGGCGAGGGAAAACTCGGCGGAAGTTTCCTCCCCGGTGAAAGCCTCCCCCTCGCTCCGCTGCACGAGGACGTGCTGGATTGCTTCGGGTCCGTCGAGACGGATGGTTTCGGGGAGGATGTGCAGCTCCGCCGAGTGAAGCGGCGCGGCGAGGAAGAGGGCGAGGAAAAAGAAGACGAATCGCTGGGCGAGCGTAGGAGTGCCGGGATAAAAGCCCCGTGTTTTGGAGTGTTCGGCCACAGTGTTCATTATTGTCTCATCCAAACAACTCCTTCACCGGCTCGCGTCCGAAATCGACGATGGGAAAAGGCCGTCCGGAAGGGCCCGGCAAATGGGTCTCCAGATCGAAGCCGAGGGCGTGGAAAATGGTCGCGACGATGTCGCCGGGAGCGACGGGACGCTCGGCGGGATAGCCGCCGATGGGATCGCTCTTGCCGATGACTTCGCCGCCCTTGACTCCGCCTCCGGCGAAAGAGCAGGTGAAACACTGCGGCCAGTGGTCGCGCCCGCCCGCCGGATTGACCTTCGGAGTGCGCCCGAATTCACTGAGACCGGCCACCAGCACGTCGCCAAGCATCCCGCGCTGATCGAGATCCTCGAGCAGGGCGGAGTAGGCCTGATCGTACATCGGCGCGACGAGTTCCTTCATCTGCGTCACCGAGATGAAAGGTTTTGATCCGTGGATGTCCCAGGAGAGTTCGTTGAACACCGTGAGAAACGTGTTCACCGTGACAAAACGCACCCCGTGCTCGATGAGGCGGCGCGAGAGGAGGAGACACTGGCCGACCCGGTTCATCCCGTAGCGCTCCCGCACGGCGGGCGGCTCCTTGGAGAGGTCGAAGGCGGCCCGCGCCTTTTCGCTGGTCATGAGCCGGAAGGCGGAGTGGAAATTCTCGTCGAGAAGCCGCGCGTCCTCGCTCGCCTCGAAGGCCTTGATCGTGTCGTCGACGAGGTCGCGCATCCGGCGGCGGCGATCCAGGCGGGTCGCGCCGAACTGATCGGGCGGGAGCAGATCGGGCACGCGGAAGTCGGGTTTCGAGGGGTCGGCCATGAGGGCGAAGGGATCCCGCGCTTTCCCGAGAAAACCGCCGGCCTGGCCGTTCGCCAGATTGCCGCCGCCGCGCCCCATCAGCTCGGGCAGGACCACAAAAGGCGGCAGGTCGTTTCTCGCCGGCATCAGATAACTCGCGACCGCACCGGCGTGCGGTGTCTCGATCCCCCCGGTGAAGCGACGCCCCGTCTGCATGATCTGCCAGCCCGCGTCGTGGACGGCGGCCCCGTCGTGATGGCAGGATCGGATCAGGGAAAATTTGTCCGCCACTTTCGCATGGAGCGGGAGAATCTCGGAAATGTCGATCGCCTCGGATTTCGTGCGGATGGGTTGGAAAGGACCCCGGATCTCACTCGGTGCGTCGGGTTTCATGTCCCAAAGATCGAGGTGGCTGGGGCCGCCGAGATTAAAAATCATGATGCACGACTTGGTGTCGTCGCCCTTGAGATACCCTCTCTCTTTCGCCGCGAGAAACTGCGGAAGCGACAGGCCGATGGGTGCGAGGGCACCCACGCTGAGGAACTCGCGACGGCTGCATTTCGGGCCACAGAGCGGCCCATGGGTTTCCGCAAGAAAGTCGAACATGGCTGGCAGGATTTCCGGTAACTGGACCCGAGAATAGCGGAAAACCGATTTACCGTCTTGTAAGCCAATGTCCCGATTTGGTAAAATCCGATCATGCCCCCTTTTGATCCCCGCCGCTTCCAGGATGAGTTTTTCGCCCTCTGTCCGGGCTTGCGCGAGCCGATCGAACTGATGGCGGCCATGCCGAATGTGGGATTGTTCATTAAAAACCGGGAAAGTCGTTACATCTACAACAACGACTTCCACCGGATCCGCTACGACCGTATCCGGGAAGAGGATCTCGTCGGCCGCCGCGCCCGGGATTTTTTCCCCGCCCTCCTCGGTGACGCCTACGAAGCCAACGACCGGGTCGTTTTCGAAACCGGGCGTATCATCCGCAATCAAATCTGGCTGGTCCCGACGATACGCGGGACACCGGGCTGGTTCCTCTCCAGCAAGGCGCCGATACGGGACCGCGACGGGGAGATCATCGGACTCCTCGGTCTCATGTATCCCATCGAAACCCCCGAGGAACAGCGGACTCATTTCGGGAATCTGCAGCGGGCCATCGCCCACATCGAAACCCATTTCGTCGACGAGATCACCACCGCCGACCTCGCCCGACTCGCCGGACTCTCGGTGCCGCATTTCAACCGCCTCTTCCGCAAGGTGTTGCGGCTCTCACCGATGGAATATATTCTCTCGCTCCGCGTCCAGGAAGCCCAACGGCTCCTCTCGACGACCCAGGTCTCCCTCGGCGGCATCGCCGCCCGCACGGGATTTTACGATCAAAGCCACTTCACGAAACGCTTTCGCAAGGTCACCGGCCTGACCCCGCTGCAGTACCGCCGCAGCGTCTTCGCCCTCGAATCCCCGGATCTCTGAGCAACCCTTCGTTTTTCCCTGGGCGAGAAAAAGCCCCGGCCAAAAATCGAAATCGAAATCGAAATCGAGCGAATCGCCAAGCGGAAACACGCCTGGCGGTTTTCCAACAGGCTGCTATAGATGCCAGAGTCCCCACGAAAAAGATAGACGCGCCCCCCGCTCTCTGAAAAGATACGCTCGTGATGAAGGTGGCCAATCTTTTCGAGTCCATCCCCTCCGCTCTCCCCGAAGAACTGGTCGAGGTGCTCGCCGAGAGCGACGGCCGCACCCGCATCGTACGTCTCGTTTCCCGCGGCCACGCATCGCCCGAGGGATTCTGGTACGATCAGCAAGAACAGGAATGGGTCGCGCTTCTGAGCGGCTCCGCGGTGATGAGCTTCAAGGATCCCGGCTCCGGCGAGGTCAGGCTCGTCCACCTGACGCCCGGCGATTGGATCGAAATTCCGGCCCGCACCCGCCACCGCGTCGAGAGCACTTCGACAGAGGAACCCACCGTCTGGCTCGCGGTTCATTGGGGCTGAGGCCTTCCCTGATGACGCTCCTTTCCGGACTTGCCAAGGAGGCCCTTTTCCCGGTTCCTTATCGACCATGCACCGTCTTCTTTTTGCGCTCGTTGTTTTCGCCGCCCTCCTTCCTTCCGTCCACGCGGAATCCGGCTGGAAAGCCGGGGCCGCCTCCGTCGTCATCACTCCCGACGAATTTCTCTGGATGGCCGGTTACGGAGCCCGCACCGCCCCCGCCTCGGCCAAGCGGACGGACCTCTTTGCCAAGGCTCTCGCCCTGGAAGACGCCCAGGGAAACCTCGGACTCATCATCACCCTCGACCTCATCGGGATCGACCGTGAATTCGCCGGAAAAGTCACCGAAAAGCTCAAGGAATCCTACGGTCTCTCCCGTCCCCAGATCGCCATTTGCACCTCACACACCCACAGCGGACCGGTCGTCGGGCGCAATCTCGGACCACTCCATTATTACAGCGTCGATGAAGAACAGCAGAAAAAGATCGACGCCTATGCCGAAGTCCTCCTCGGCAAGATCCATTCCGTGGCCGGCTTCGCCATCGCCGCCCTCGCTCCCGCCCGCATCCAATCCGGAAGCGGAAAATGCACCTTCGCGGTGAATCGGCGCGAAAACGCCGAAAAAGAAGTCCCCGCCCTGCGGGAAACCGGTCTCCTCAAGGGACCCAGCGATCACGACGTGCCCGTCCTCAGCGTGCGGAGCGAGGACGGCACCCTCCGCGCCGTCCTCTTCGGCTACGCCTGCCACGCCACCGTCATCGGCACTCAGGAATGGAACGGCGATTACCCCGGTTACGCCCAGGCCGCCCTCGAGAAAAAATATCCCGGCGCCATCGCCCTTTTCTGGGCCGGATGCGGCGGAGACCAGAATCCCATACCGCGACGTGAACTCTCCCTCGCGGAACACTACGGTGCCGAACTGGCCGCCCGCGTCAGCGACGTTCTCAAAGCCACCATGCCCGAAGTGAGTCCGGAACTGGAGACCCGTTACCGCGAGATCGCCGCCCCCCTCGACCCGCTCCCGACACTCTCGCAGTTGCAGGAGAACGCCACATCGCACAACCGCTTCGAAGTGGCCCGCGCCAAATTCCTCATCCGCAAGCTGGAGAAAAAAGGCGCCCTGGAGGGTTCCTACCCCTATCCCATCGGCGTCTGGAAACTGGGGAAAACCATAGACTTCGTCTTTCTCGGCGGAGAAGTGGTGGTTGACTTCGCGCTCCGCCTCAAAAAGGAACGCCACGGCACCTCCACCTGGGTGGCCGGCTACAGCAACGACGTCATGGCCTACATCCCCTCGCTCCGCGTTCTCAAAGAAGGCGGTTACGAAGGCGGCGGCTCCCACGTTTATTACGGACTGCCCTCCCTCTGGGCTCCCTCGATCGAGGAAGACATCGTCAAGGCCGTCCACGAAACCGGAAAAAAATGATGCGCCCGACCCCACTCCTCCTCCTCGCCGGACTGCTCCCCGTCATATCCCTGACGCACGCTCAGGATCCCGCACCGGAATCCACTCCCGTCCCCGGCTATCCCGCGGAAATCCGTGACGTTCGCTACCCTTGCCCCGACGGCTCGGATCAGCCCGCCCTTTTCTGGGCTCCGGCGGACGGAGCCGAGCCAGGGGAAAAGAAACGCCCGCTCCTCGTCGCGCTCCACACCTGGTCGGGCGGCTACCGCCAGGCCGGGGGCGAAGTGAAATACGCCGAATGGTGCCTGCAGAACGGCTGGATCTTCATCCACCCCCATTTTCGCGGGGTCAACAACACTCCCGAAGCCCTCGGATCCGACCTCGCGGTGGACGACATCCGCGCCGCCGTGGAGTGGGCCAAAACCCGGAGCGCCGTCGACGAGAGCCGCATCTACGCGGTCGGAGTCTCCGGCGGCGGCCACATCACCCAACTCCTCGCCGGACGCACCCCCGAGATTTGGGCGGGGATTTCTTCCTGGTGCGGCATTTCCGACATCGCCGCCTGGCACGCCGAGACCACCGCCGCCGGTCGCCTCAACTATGCCGGACACATCGAAGCGGCCCTCGGCGGCAAACCGGACGCCAGCCCCCGCCACGAAGCCGATGCCCGCCATCGCTCTCCCCTCACCTGGCTGGAAAACGCCGCCTCCGTCCCGCTCGATATCAACCACGGCATCCACGACGGACGCGGCGGGAGCGTTCCCTTCACCCACTCGCTCCACGCCTGGAACGCGGTCGTGCCCGCCGCCGACCGGATCGATCCCGATCTCATCGCCCGCTTTTACGAAACCCAGCGACCACCCGCCGGAGGAGACGAGAACATCGCCGATCCGCTCTACGGTGCCCTCCCGCCCGTCTACCGCAAAACCAGCGGCAACACCCGCGTCACCATTTTTGAAGGCGGACACGAGATCCATCACGAAGCCGCCCTCAACTGGCTCGCCGCGCAACAAAAAGGACAAGCCGCCAATTGGAATCCCCCGAAAATCGCCAGCCTGAAAACAGAAGCCGAAGATCGGGAGAGTGGGAAATAAAGGGGATCTCTCAGTTTCTCGCGCTTTCCTTGAGGATTTGCAATCAGAAGCCGGATTGCTTTTCCTCCAAAAACCGGTGAGATTGGACAAATGATCTCGCTTGCCCTCACTATAGGCCAAACTGTTCCGGTCTCCTCTTTGGTGAGAAAAGCGGCGCGATTGGGACTGCGGAATGTCGAAGATGGCATCGCACTGGCAGCGCAACGAGGCTGCCATCACTATGACCCGGAGGCTTACCGCGAATTACCGGAAATCGAAACGGCTGATTTTTCCGACGAAGAATTAACAGTGTTTCTGATGGCAGGTGAGCATCTCTACGAGCCAATGGCAATCCGCTGTGCCGCTCAGTTGGCCAGATCTCCTGAAATCGATCCTCGGCGATTGTCGCGACTGGCCCGCCTTCACCGGGTGGAGAGGGTGCTGGCCCACATCGCCAGGGCGGGCTTGGAGCACGATGCGGGTGGGCGGGGTTTCTGGGAAACGGTGCTGGCGGACCTGCCAGGCATCCCTGTCAGGGTAGAGCCGGATTTACCTCACTGGACACGTTTTGTTTCGATGCCCGGTCTCCAGCGTGACGGGGTGAAACCGCCACAATGGTTGACGCCGAACCGGAAAAAAGCAAGGCGATGAACCATCCGGAAACCATCCTTGCCACCTTGGATCGACATATACCCGATACAACCCGGTTGATATTATACGGGCGTGCCGCTCTGGCACTGGGATTTGCCTCCACCGACCAAGCCTTCGCCTCCACACTGGATGTGGATGTCATTTTGCCGCTAATCGATATGGCTGCGATTGAAGCGAATGAGGGATTTTGGGAAGCTCTGGAGCTTACCAACGCAGAACTGGAGCCGGAAGGCCTCTACATCACGCACTTGTTTGCGGAGGATCAGGTCATTCTAACACCCGACTGGTTGGATCGTTTGGTTCGCATAGAGAGGCCGGTGTGCCGAAACCTCCGGCTTTTCCGGCCTTCGGCGGAAGATTTGATCCTGACCAAGATGATGCGGATCGATCCACAGGACCGGGCGGATATTTTGTTTCTGCTCCGACAATTGCCGGAAGCGGCATCAATCATGCCTGACGTGCTGGAGCAAGCGGAAATACCCCCGATTCAGGAAATTCAGGAGGCATTCGTTGCCAACTCTTCCTGGCTGTTGACAGTTTGCTGAAAAAGAAAACCGCGAGACATTTTTCCGCCTGGCGAGTCGGCGAACTCCGCGACAGAGGGGCAACAAAACCGGGCGCTGAAAAAGCGCCCTTCCTTGGGATCGAAGATGAATCGTGCGACAGTTTGGAGTGCGGCGGTTCCCGACCATTCGATCCAAAACAGTGCCGGGCACCGCACTCCACAAACGCCACATCCTGGTCCTCACTTCGCCGCGCGGGCTTTTTCGAGCATCTCCGCGAGGGTCACGGGGGTCCCGCCGCGACGCTTGCTCTCATCCGCCGCCGCGAGGAAGGCAAAAATCTCGATGGTCTCTTCCGCCGTGACGGGGACTTCGCCCGTCCGGAAAAATTTCATCATCTCGGCCATCAGTTCGGGATAGCCTCCCCCGGCCGCCTCGGTGACAACCGCCTTGCTACCGAAAACCGTCACTCCGTAGGCCGTCTTCGAAGCACGCAACCCCATCAGAGTACCGACCTTGCCACCTTCCCAGATCCCGGTGACAACATCGGTGCCCTCGGTGTGGGTCCGCGTGACACTCTCACAGCCGGTCCCGATCACCGTAAAAAGCGCTTCCGTCGCGTGAATTCCGTACCAGGCGAGATCGAGATGCCCCTTCTCCAGCGAGGCCGGACCATAACTCAGCACGGCGGAGACTTCGCCCACATCCGCCGTCGCCGCTTTCACCACCCCGCCATTGTAGCGCAGGTTCGAACAGCTCCAGACCGGAGTGCCGTGCTCCTTGGCGAGGTCATAAATCGCGAGGGTGTCCTCCAGCGACGCCGCCACCGGCTTGTCGATGAAAGTCGGTTTGCCCGCCTTGATCCCCGGCGTCGCCTGGGCGAGATGAGGGCGCCCATCGACACTCTCGATCATGATCACATCAACCTCCGGCAACATCTCCTCTATCGTTTTATACATTTTCACCCCGTAGGTTTCCGTCAGGGTTTTGACAAATTTGTCCACCCGCGAGTAGCTCGATTCAATGTCCGGACTTGACTGTGCCACCGCCGCGACAACACGCGCCTCGTAGTCGTTTTTCGGATCGTGGAGAATTTTGGTGAAAGCGGTCGCGTGGGAGGTATCGAGGCCGATCATGCCGACGCGAATGGTTTTTTTCTCCGCGGATTCCTGCGCGGACAGCTGTGTCAGCGAAAGAACCAGAGCGGGAAGGAGGGCGAACAGGGGGATTTTGCAGTACATTCCGAACTGATACGGACACATCCCGCACAAGGGTAGTCCGTGAATACGGTAAAATCGGCGTATCGCCCATGCAACGCCCTTGCCGGGGAGGACGTTCCGGAAAATCCCCTGCTTCTCGCACCCCGTTTCGGCCCGGCGGAGAAAAAATGAAATTTTTTTGTCAAAAACCCCTTGGCACCGGACCTTGGTCTTTTCGACATGGCAGATACCAGTCCAGATCAGGCGGCGGAGAACTATCTCATCCTGCTCAATAAACACGAGAAATCTCTCGCGGCCTACGTCTATGCGCTCGTGAGCGACAGGCACGAAGCCGAGGACATCATCCAGAGTTGCAAGCTCACCATGTGGAAGCAGTTCGACCATTTCGAACCCGGCACCCACTTCGTCGCCTGGGCCCGCCGCATCGCCCTGCACCAGATCCTCAACTACCGGCGCAGCGCGAAACGCAAACCGCTCTACTCGACCGACCCTGCTTTCCTCGAAGCGGTCGCCGCCGAGATCGATCACGAGTCCGATCACTATTCAGCCCGGTCCGAGGCGCTGCAGGAATGCCTCAAAAAGCTCCCCGAAAACCAGCGCAGACTCATCCTGCTGCGCTACTACGAGGACCACGACATCACCTCCATCGCGCGGGAGACGGATCGCACCGAAGCCGCCGTCTACAAACTCCTCAGCCGCGTCCGTGCCTCGCTCAACGAGTGCGTCACCACCCGCCTCAACGCCCCCGCCTCATGAATCATCGCGAAAATATCGACCGATCCTTTGACGGTCAACTGTCTCAGGCGGAATGGGATGCCCTGCAACAGGCCGTCCTCGCCGATCCGGACCTGCGCCGCGAATATGTGGAAAAACGCTGGATCCACGCCCTCCTCGAGACGGAGAGCGAAGCCCTGCCATCCCTCTTCGCCGAAGCGACTCCCACTCCGTCCGCGAAGACGACGGCCCGCCCGCTTCTCTGGCTCAGCAGCGCCGCCGCCCTGCTCTTTTTCGCCGCGACCCTTTTCCTGATGTTTGATCGCCACAGCGAAAACATCGTCGCCACCCTCGTCGAAGCCGAAGGTTGTCGCTGGGCAGGCTCCGATCTGCCCACGGTGGAGGGCGCGGGACTCTCGCCGGGCACCCTCTCCCTCATGGAAGGCATGGCCACGATACGGTTCGAGAGCGGTGCCTCCGTCACCCTCGAGGCACCCGCCGTACTGGTGGTCGAGTCCGCGATGAAGTGCCGCCTCGTCGAGGGTTCCGTCGTTGCCGATGTGCCGGAATCGGCCCACGGTTTCACGATAGACACCGCGAAGATGGAAGTGATAGACCTCGGCACCCGCTTCGGCGTGACCACGACCCCCCTGGGCAACTCCAATGTCTTCGTCTTCGAAGGCGAGGTGAAAGTGCGTCAGGGCGAGTCGCCCGAGGCGAAGCATCTCCTCGCCGGTCACGTCCTCGTCGGAGCGACCGATCCCCGGGTCGACTCCGACCTGGAAGTGCGGCGTTCCGAACCCCTCCCCTCCCCCGGCGAGGACTGGACCCCCATCTCGACCGCCATCGGCGAGGGTCGCGACGCCTACATGCGACGCGGAGACAGCCACGGCCCCACCGGCGGCCATCCCCTCCTCATGGTCAAACACACCGATCTCGCCGCAAACAACCAGCGGCGCACCCTCCTCACCTTTGATCTGAGTTCCCTCGGCGACAGGGAAATCCGCGACACGCGGCTCGCCTTGAAGACGGAGGCGAGCGGCCTCGGCTTTTCCTCCCTCGTGCCCGACTCGCGCTTCGCGGTCTACGGGGTCGTCAACGAAGCGGCGACCCACTGGAGCGAGGACTCCCTTCTCTGGGAAAACGCCGGCCCCCTCGTCGACGACACCCTCTCGGAAAACACCGCCCGGCGACTCGCCACCTTTGAAATTCGCAAGGGCTCCCCCAACGGATTTGTCGAAACCCGTTCGGACGCCCTCACCGATTTCCTGCGTTCTCATCCCGGTCCCTTGGTCACCCTGCTCCTCGTCCGCGAAACCGGCGAAACCGACACGCAGGGCCTCGTCCACGCCTTCGCCTCGAAAGAGCACCCCACCTCTCCCGCTCCCACGCTCTGGATCCAAACCGCGCCAGCTGAATGAAATTTTTGACCCTGACATTGTCTCTTCTCACCCTCGGACTCGCCACTGCGGCCACCGCGACGGAGGACCGCGAGGCCATGAAGTTTTTTGAAAACGAGATCCGCCCCCTTTTGGCGGCGGAGTGTTTCGACTGCCACGGTCCCGAAAAAGCCAAAAACGGACTGCGTCTCGATCATCGCGAACTCATCCTCGCCGGCGGGGAGAGCGGCCCCGCCCTCGTTCCTGAAAAACCGGGCGAATCCCTCCTCATCACCGCCGTTCACCGCAAGGACGAGGACCTGATGATGCCTCCGAAAAAAGCGCTCCGGCCCGCTCAGATCGCGGCCCTGGAAAAATGGATCGCCCTCGGAGCGCCTTGGCCCGCGGAAACGATCACCAAAAGCGAGACCGACAAAAACGGATTTACCGAGGAGGACAAAAACTGGTGGGCGATCCAACCCGTCACCGAGCCCGTCGTTCCCTCCAATGGAAAGGATTGGGCAAAAAATCCCGTTGATAGGTTCATCGCAAAAAAACTGGAAGAAAATCACCTCACTCCCGCCGCCCCCGCCGGTGCGGACGAACTGGTGCGTCGGATCTACTTCGACCTGCACGGTCTGCCCCCCTCTCCCTCCGAGGTCGCCGACTTCGGCAAGGCCTACGCCGAAGATCCCGACACCGCCACCGTCGCACTGATCGACCGCCTTCTCGAAAGCCCCCGCTACGGCGAGCGCTGGGGCCAGCATTGGCTCGACGTGGTCCGCTACGCCGAGAGCGACGGTTACCGCGCCGACGACTATCGTCCCGAGACGTGGATGTAC
>CAYLJC010000033.1:0-12867 GCA_964383345.1 uncultured Akkermansia sp.
CGCCGGAGGCTACGTCCCGATCACGTCCTTCTGCAAGTCGCGCAGCACCCGCAGCTCGCCCCAGTCCGCACCCCGCATTCGCCGCGCTCCCGTCGTCCGCTTTTCCCCGAAGCGCTTTCGCCGCTCCTGTTCGCGTCCGAAGACCCCGTCCACAAACTCCGCCGTGCCGAGAACCGCTCCGTCGCAGAAATATCTCACCCGGTGGCGCAGCACCTCCCGCACCGGCATCGCCCCCTCCTTTTTCCGCACGGCTTCCACCTCGGCCTCCGCAAATCCCATCCGGCCTTTTTCGCCCCGATCCGGGTCGGGGGTTCGTTCCCGTCCCTCCTCATACAGAAAGAGCCGGTAGCGCGCCGCCGTGCGCCGCCAGTCGTGCTTGAAATCCGCGTCCCGCAAGGCTTCGCCCAGCATCCGCCCCAATCCGTCGCGCGCCGCCTTCGCCCCGCGCCTGCCGGAAAGAGCTTCCGCATAGCCGCACCAGCGGTAGTCCTCGGGTCGCGAGACGATTCCCGCCCGCACCGGATTGAGGTCGATGTAGGCCGAGATCGTCAGCAGGGCCCGCTCGCAGTCCTCGACCAACACGCTCTTGTAACGCCCCTCCCAGAGAGTCCCGCTGCGGTTGAGGCGCTTGTTCATGTAGAAGGTCACCCGCAGCTTCAGTTCCTTGAGGAAGAGGGAAAGGTCGCCGCGCCGGCGCTCGTAGCGGTCGAGGATCTGCTTGTGCCAGGCTTTGTCCCCGGCGTTGCGGGCGCGCTCCAGCTCCTGGCGCACGCCCTCGACGGCCTCCGCCTCGTGGAGCAGGGGCAGGACGGCGAGGAGCCCCTCCTCGTCGAGCGGAGTCAGCGTCTCCCGGTCGGGCACTTCGAGGAGAAGGTGGAAGTGGTTGGACATGAGGCAGTAGGTGATCACCCGCACGCCCGTGAAAGCCTCCTGATTGCGGAGGATCTTGCGGAAGACCTCCTTGTCGCGAGCGGTGAAGACCTTCCGCCGGTCCACGACGCGGGAGACAACATGATAAAAGGAACGGCCTTCGCCGAGGAGTCGCGCGGTTCTCATACAGGCAGGATGGGGGCTGGAAAGATGTTTGGCAAGCGAAAAATAGATTGTTTGTCTGTCCCTTAATAAACATGCCCGCCGAGATCCCCGGCCAGCGTCCTGTCGAACTTCAGATCCACCGTGACTCTGCCCCCCTCCTCGTCGCGCTCGACTCCGACAACCATCCACGGGGCGCGTATGCCCAGAACTCCTGCAAAAAACTCGCTGTGTCCTCCATCCTCCCCTATGAAAAGCGCATTCGCGGCGAAATCCCACACAAATTATGGAAGAACCAAAACTCTTAAAATTAGCACGCCGCCGGGGAAGGAGCGCGGAGAAGAGAATGGAGGGTCAACCCGCTTCTTCCGAAAACTTTGCGATGAAAAGGACGGTTCCTCCGCGAGGCTTTCTGCTATGCTGTCTGCGTTTCCAGCGTCCGAAATGAAACTGACTGTTGCCATCCTGCGTTCGTTTCGCAGCACGCTTCCGGCGCTCGGTGCGACGGTCGCCCTCACCGCTTGCGGCGGGGGATCGGGCGAGAACGCTCCGTCCGCCTCCGGCGGGATGGAGGGAACGCAAGCCGGGGAGGCGCACGTCTTCGGCGGCATTGATATGGTGTGGTGCCCGCCAGGAGAATTCGCGATGGGCAGTACGGGAAGCTTGGCGGAGAACCGCTTTGTCTACTTCTTCCGGGAAACGGTGCTGAGGCGTCCGCGCCACAGGGTGGTTTACAGAAGCGATCAGCAGCATCGGGTGGAGTTGACGCGTGGCTTCTGGCTGGCGAAGACGGAGACGACGCAGGAGCAGTGGGAGAGCGCGATGAGAAGCAACCCAAGCCGGTTCAAAGGAGCGGACCTGCCGGTGGAGACGGTGAGTTGGGACGACTGCCAGGAATGGCTGTCGGAGATGAACCAGCGCCATGCTTTGCCCGAGGGCTGGCAGTGGGCCTTGCCGACGGAGGCGCAGTGGGAGTATGCGTGCCGAGCGGGGACGAGGGGAGAGTACGCGGGAGATTTGGACGAGATGGCGTGGTATGATGCCAACAGCGTAGGCAAGACGCATCCCGTGGGGACGAAGCGGGCGAACGCATGGGGCCTGCACGACATGCACGGGAACGTGTGGGAGTGGTGCGCGGATCGGTTTGGAGGTTACCCGAGCGGAACGGCGATCGACCCCGCAGGACCTGCCAGCGGCTCTTACCGCGTGTTCCGCGGCTGCTCGTGGGTCAAACCCGCGCGTAGTTGCCAATCCGCCTACCGCAACAGGGACGCGTCGGACGGCCGACACAGCTTCGTTGGCTTCCGGGCTGCCGCAGTTCCAGCGAGGCGGTGGTATCCGTGTAGCGTTCCGAATGATTCCGCCGCCGCTTCGGGGGTGGAGTGGGTGGAGTAGGACGAACCGTCCCGGTGAGCTACCGCGCGGGGGGAAGGGCGCGGGATCGGAGAAGTTTCAAAAGGTTACTGCTAGGAATTACCTTTGAGCCTCGGGCGGGGTCGGAGGGGGGCTGGAAAAAGACCGTCGCGGGGGAGAATGGCCCGGTCCGCCCCTTCCCGTCAAGATTTTTCAAGAGGAATCGAAACGTACGGGAGTCACGAAATGGCCTCCACCTTCACCGCACAGAATTTGTAGGAGGGCTGGCGCGCATACGGGTCAAAGGCGGGAAATGTCAGCCGATTGACCTCGCGGTAGTGCATCGGGGCAAAGATTTGGCCGGGCCGGACGGAAGGAGTCACGAAGGCTGTGGCGGTGATTTGCCCTCGTCGGCTGGAGACCCGGACGGCCCCGCCGGGAGCGATCCTCAGACGCACCGCATCATCGGGATGAATCTCCACATAACACTCCTTCGGATACAGTTTGCGCAGGACATCCGATTTCCCCGTGCGGGTATTTGTATGCCACTGCGACGAAGTGCCGCGGCCCGTCAAGAGGATAAAGGGGAATTCGGCGTCGGGCTTCTCCGGTGACTCGCGGGGTTCCTCAAAGAAAAAGCGGGCGCGACCGTCCACCGTAAAAAACTTCCCATCCTCAAACAGCCTCCGTTCCCGGGGAATCTTCCGGCTCCATTTTTCCTCGTCCGCCCGGCTCAGCGGCCACTGGATGCCGGCATTTTCGTCAATCATGCGATAGTCGCTGATGCCGGTGATGTCGTTGGGCTGGTCGCGGGAGATTTCCTTCAGCATTTGGAACACCGCTTCGGGGGAAGTCCAGCGGGCAAACATATCCTCGCATCCCCAGAAGTGGGCGATCAGGCGGCAGATCTGAAAATCCGTCAGGGCTTCCCCCGGGGCGCGACGGACTTTTTTCATGATCCCGATCCGGCGTTCGGAGTTGATCAGGGTGCCCTCCTTTTCCCCCCAGCCCGCCGCGGGCAAATAACGGTGGGCCCGGGCGGCCGTCTCCGTGGTGGGGAACATGTCCTGCACCACAAGGAAATCGAGCTTCCCCGCGAGATGGTTGAACCGACTCTGATTGACCCACGAATGGGAGGGGTTTGTGCCGATCACCCACAGCGCCCTGATTTTTCCCGAAGCGATTCCCTCGACTATCTGATCATAGGCCATCGCAGGCTGGCGCGGCATCAAATCCTCGGGGATACCCAGAACCTCCGACACCTTGGCCCGGTGCGCCGGGTGGGAAACATCGTGTGCGCCGATCAGGCTGGTGATGTTCGCAAAGAGGCGGGAACCCATGGCATTGCACTGACCGGTGATCGAATTCGCCCCCGTGCCGGGCCGCCCGATATTCCCGGTCATGAGCGCAAGATTGATGATGGCCTGGGCGGTGCGGGTGGATTCGTGGCTTTGATTCACTCCCATCGTCCACCAAAACGAAACGCGCTGGCCGTTGGCAATGGTACCGGCGAGACGCCAGAGTTTTTCCTCCTCCAGGCCGGTTTCTTGCGCGACCCGGCGGGGAGGGAAGGCGGCGAGAAACTTCGCAAATTCCGCGTAGCCGGTCGTATGTGCGGCGAGATAAGCGCGATCCACCGCTTTGAGCTGAATCAACATGTGTGCGACGCCGTAGAGAAGGACAAGGTCCGATTTGGGGCGCAGGGGATAGTGTTGCGTGGCGGCCATGGCGGTTTCCGTGCGCCGGGGATCGATCACCACAATTTCGGGTTTGTGAGGATTTCGCATCACCCGCTGCCACATGATCGGATGGGCGATGCAGGGATTGGAACCGATGAAAACAAGCACGTCCGATTCCTCGAAGTCCGCGTAGGTGAACGGCGGGGCATCGAAACCGAAGGACTGTTTGTAGGCCACGTGGGAAGTGGCCATGCATTGTCGTGTGTTGCTGTCGCAATGGACAAACCCCATGCCGAACTTGAACAGGCAGCCGAGAAAGGCCATTTCCTCGGTGGGGATCTGACCGGTGCTGAGGAAGGCCACCGACTCCGGGCCGTGCGCCGCCTTGATGGCCTTCAGCCTCCCGCAAAAAACCTCCATCGCCTGCGTCCACGACACCTCCTCCCTGCCGCCGTCCGCATTGCGCAGCAGGGGCATCGTGCCGCGATCCGGCGCATCGAGCGGTGCCAGCGCCTCCCAGCCCTTGGGACAGGCCATCCCCAGATTCACCGGATAATCGGGATCGGCGCTGAGGTTGACCGCCGAGGAATCTTTGAGGTGAATATTTAATCCACAGCCGGTGGAGCAAAAACCGCAAACCATCGTGGTTGTGCCGTCCGGCTTGAGGCGGGCGGGCATCCGGCCCAGACCAAACGCACCCGGCTCGCGAACCAGTTCCCCGGTGAGAACGCCGTTCCGTGCGCGGATCAGGGATTCCAGGGCGGTGATCATTTCACAAATCCTCCGGGCATGCGGAATGCGACCACTGCGGTGAAAAAGACATAGCGTTCCCAGACGGCACCGGCCAGAGTGGTGACCAGGGCAAAAACAGCCCAGCCTCCGTGGACAGCGGAAAAAGTCATGATCAGTCCGCCCAACGAAGCCAGCATTAACAAAGCGCGAAGCGGAATCGTCCGCGGCATCAACTCGTCCACGATGCGGGCGGAGGTATGATTGGAGGAATCCGGATCCTGCAGCGCATAGCTGTGGCGCGACATTTCCGAAATGAACTGGAAGAACTGAACCCCCATTGCCAGTCCGGCAAACACACCCGGTGCCCCCGCCACCACCAAGGCCACCGCACCCAGCGAAAGTGTCGTTCCGTAAAACCTCACCATCACCAGTGGCGCGCTCCAGTAAGTCCGGCGGGTGGTGATGTAAATCATGGCCGAAGTGAACACCGCCACCAGTCCAAAAAACGCGGTGACCGGTGCGATCCAGGGAAAGGAGGGATGGAGCCAGGCCACCCCGGCAGAGAGCGACGCAGTTCCTGCAAAAATGCCAAAGGCCAGAATTTCCCGGCTCATCCACGAGGTGCGCAGACCCAGGAAAAACCGCCACGCGCCCAGAGGACGCCCCAAATGAAACACTGCGGCGAGCAGTCCGGCATTCAGGATGCCAAAACCGGCCAGCGAGACGGGGAAGGAAAGATTTTTGAAATCCGCCGGGTCGGAAAAAGCCACGATCCCAAGGAGGAGAAAGAGGCCGGCCGCCATCTGGGTGAGTACCAGCATGATCACGAGCGGCCAGTGGGCGTGTTCCTTGCGCCGCTGTTGTGCGCTGGCGGACTCGGCGTCTTGGGGCACGGGACGGGCGGAGACAAAGCGCGTGGTCGGTTTGGTGTAGTTGGAGGAGGCCGTTCCGGGCAGCAGCTTCGCGTCGGGCTGCGCCGCTGCGGAGGAAACTTCCGCCACATCCACCAAGCGGATGGTGATGGCCTCGTGCGGACAGGCCTGCACGCAGACCGGGGCTTCACCCACCGCAAGCCGGTCGTGGCACATGTCGCACTTGCGGACGATCCCGAGACGTTCCGAATATTTGGGCACGTCATAGGGACATTTCATCATGCAGTATTGGCAGCCGATGCATTGGTCATCGAGGTGCCGGACGATCCCGGTCTCCGCGTCCTTTTCATACGCCATGACCGGACAGCCCTCGAGGCAGCCCGGTTCCGCGCAATGGTGGCAGGCCGTGGTCACCGTTTGCTGATACGCCCGGCCGCGTTGGTAGCCCACCAGTGTCCCGACATCGCGCCAGGTTTCCTTTTCCTCCAGACCGTTCAGCGAATGACACGCGCTCACGCAGGCCTTGCATCCGGTGCATTGGTCGAGATTGACCTCGAAGGCGTATTGCTGGCCGGGGGCGGGTTTTGAAAGGGGGATCAAATCGCGGTAGTGCCGGGCCTGCTGTGGGAGCGAGGAACGCTCATACTTCTGAGAAAACCGTTCGACGGCGGTCAGCTCGCGCTGCTCGGCGAGAAGCGCGTCGATGAGGTTGGTCTCGCTGGAAAGCGCGTTCATCCCAACAGGCTGTTAATACACGTCCCGCTGGTAGCGCTTGTCCGACTTGAGCCCGGCCACATAAGCGACCGCCTGCTCGGGCGACTTTCCTCCTGCGGATGCAATGACCTTGTGCAAGGCGGCATCGACGTCTTTCGCCATTCTCGAGGCATCCCCGCAAACGTAGAAATGAGCCCCCTCTTCCAACCACTGCCAGAGCTCGGCGGCGTTTTCCGTCATGCGCTGCTGGACGTATATTTTTTCCGTCTGGTCCCGGGAAAACGCGGTGTCGAGGCGGGTGAGGTGACCGTCGCTCCGCATCTCTTCCAGCTCCTCCCGATAGAGAAAATCGGTGGACGCTTTCTGGTCGCCGAAAAAGAGCCAGTTTTTTCCCGAAGCTCCCCGGGCGCGCCGGTCGTGCAGAAACGCGCGGAACGGTGCGATGCCCGTGCCGGGTCCCACCATGATGATCGGCGTGTCGCCGGAGGGCGGAAGCCGGAAGCCTCTGGAGACCTGGACAAACACCGGCACGGTGCCTGCGGAGCGGTCGGCCAGAAAGGTCGAACAAACCCCCTTGCGCGGCCGGCCAAAACTTTCGTAGCGCACTGCGGCCACGGTGAGATGGACCTGTTCCGGAAAGGCATGGAGGCTGGAGGAAATCGAATAGAGGCGGGGCTGGAGTTTGCGCAAATGCGAAACAAACTCCTCCGGGGAAAAGCCGGCACCGGGAAAATTCGTCAGCAGATCAATGATCTCACCGCCCCGGAGATCGTGGTTCGATGCGCCCTTTGCTTCGGAAACAGGGAATCCCTTCGGTGTTTTGTCAGGGCATCGTTCGGCGATGGCCTGGAGCAGCGATGCGGGGATTTTGGTGATTTCGTAGTCTCGGAGAAGGGCGGCACGCAGGGCGGATTCTCCGCCATCGGGGGTGGAGACGGCTTCCTCACCGTCGCAGTGTAGTGCGCGCAAGATGTCTTCGACCAATGCGGGGCAATTGGTCGGCATCACGCCCAGCGCGTCGCCCGCTTCATACGTGAGGCCGGATCCTGCGAGGGAAATTACAAAATGACGTGTCTCCTTGGTGGAGCCATCGCTGGTCAGTTTCCGGTTCGCAAGGACCACGGCCGGGAAGGGGTTCTTTTTGGAAAATCCCTCCTCCACCTCGACCGGCAGCTCCACGGCCGGAGGCCCCGCCGGGGCGGAAGGTGTGCCATCCATCGCGTCGATCACGCTGAAGACACCCGCCTGCCAGTCCGCCGCGGCCTGCTCGTAGGCCACGTCACAATCGACCCGCTCGTAAAGTCGTTTTGCGCCGAGGGTCTCCAGTCGGGCGTCCACATCGATCCCGAATTTGCAAAACTGCTCGTAGTTTGTATCCCCCAGCGCGAGGACGGAAAAGTGAAGATGCTCCAGGCGGGGGGCGCTCTCGGCGAAAAGTTCCTCTTGAAACGCAACCGCGTTGGCCGGTGGTTCGCCGTCGCCGAAGGTGCTGGTGACGATGAGGGCAAAGGTCTCGTTGACGAGATCGGCCAAGCGAACCTTGTCCAGTCCGATGGCCTTCGATTCGAAGCCCTGCGTCCTGGCCGCTTTGGCCATTTGCTTGGACAGGACCTCGGAATTTCCACTCTCGGTGCCGAAGTAGATGTTGACAACTTTTGTCGCCGGCCCGGTCGTCCCCGACGGGGCCGGTGCCTCCGCATACAGGCCGGCAAGGAAGCCATTGAGCCAGCTCCGCTGGGCGGGTGAAAACGGCGCGGCGTCGGGGATATAAGGTGCGGTGTTCATGTTACTCGGAAAAAATCTCCTGAAGTTCCTTCACGCTGTGGCGTGCGGTGAATTGGGCGAAGGTTTCGTTTGGGTGGCTGCGGCGGGCGAGGTAGGTGCGGAGAACCCCTTCCAGAAGCTGCGGGATTTCGGAAAAGGGAATACTTTGAAAAACCTCACGGGCAATGGCCGGATCCCCCACGCAACGGCCTCCGAGGACAATGTGATAGCCCTCCACCGATTCGCCGTGACGGGTGACTTTTGTCCCCACCAGACCGATGTCTCCAATGTAATGTTGGGCACAGGAGTGCGGGCAACCGGTGAGATGGATATTGATCGGGTGATCGAGCCGGAGCTTCTTTTCCAGATAGCGACCAAGCTCCACCGCCTGGGCTTTGGTATTGGTGGAGGAATACTTGCACCCGACATTGCCGGTACAGGCAACGAGGCCGCCCATGATCGGGGTGGCTTCATGGTGAAATCCCATCCGTACGAGATTCCGTTTCACGGTTTCGACAAATCCGTCCGGGATGTCGGGCAGGAGAATGTTCTGCCAGACCGTGGGACGGAGTGTGCCGGAACCGTAGCTGTCGGCCAGATCAGCGAGGCGGTGCATCTGCCGGGTGGTCATGGCACCGACGGGTGTCACCACTCCGATATAATTCCGTTGGGGCTGCTTCTGCCGAAATACCCCGATGTGGCCGTGCGGAATGGGCGGATGCGCCGCACGGCACTGGTCAAGCGGCAGGCGGACCAAGGGGAAGGCGAGCCTTTTCCCGACCTCTTCCATGAATCTGTCCGTACCCCACTTGTCGATCAGGTACTTCAGCCGGGCCTTTTTGCGGTTGGTGCGGTCGCCGTTCTCTTTGAAGACACGGACAATGGCGACGGCGACGGCAACGACGTCCGACGGACGGATGACAAAGCCGGTGTCCAGGGCCAACTGTTTGTGACCGGTGATGCCCGCAAGCTGCACGCGGAAATAGACCCCGGGCGGAACTTCCCTGCCTTCCTCCACCGTCACGGCCACGAAACCAATGTCGTTGCTTTCCGAGACCGTTCCAATGGCACCGCCGCCATCGAAGGAAATGTTGAACTTGCGCGGCAGGCCGTACAGGTCACGGTTGTTGAGAATGTAATAGTGGAGGGCCTTGGCCAGTGGCCGCGTGTCAATCAACTCGGCGGGATCCACGCCGGCGGTGGCGGATGAGGTGATATTGCGAAGGTTATCGACTCCCGAGCCCCGGGAGGTGAGGCCCAGTTCCAACAATTTGTTGAGAACGTTGATGATGTTTTTTGGCGCGATCTCGCGGATCTGAAAATTGGCCCTCGTGGTGACATGCGCATACCCGCCGCCCCAGTCCTGCGCAATCTCAGCAAGGCCCCGCATTTGTGCGCTGGTCAATTCGCCGCCCGGCACACGCAGCCGCAGCATGAAGGATTCCTGCGCCGGACCGACGTAAAACAAACCGTGATAACGAAAATAAAAATCGTTTTTCCGGTCCGGGAATTTGTTCTCCTCCGCGTGCCCGACCAAGGCGTCCCAGATATCGAGGCCGTCTTTCTCATGCTTCCAGATTTCCTGTTCGCACAGATCCTCGAGTGGCGTGCCAAAAACGGTTTCCTCCTCCGCGGTGTTTGTCACGCCGGACGCCGGATCACTCGTGAGGCGCCCATCCGACAAGTGACCGACAAAGGGACGACAGGCCGCAGCGGCAAAAAAACCCTGCAGATACTCCTTCTGTTCGGCGTTGAAGGGCTGGTTTTCCAGATTGACGGCAGTTTCGGACATTCCTGTCCCCTGTAAGCACCGAACGTGCCAATCTGACAAAACCTAGGGAAGGATTATTGTGATTTTTGATCCTATCTGGCAACGGACTTCACGGGATGAAAGATCCCGACGAGCCGACAAACGGAAGCGGGCACGCGGATCAGTCCCGGCTCCACAACTTCTCGATCGCCTCGAGCGAGCGCTCGACCAGAACCTGGCCGCCTTCCGGGCCGACCACACTGCTCATGACGGTGGCGCTGTAGTTGGTGAAAGGATTGCTCGTGATGCTGCCGCCCGAGACCGCCCGGGGCGTTGGCAAGTAGTAGGCGTGCTGGTCGAGGGCACCGGTCAACTGGATCTGAAAGGTCTGCAGGGCCGGGCTGCGCGCCTCGATCTGGAGTCCGTAGTCGACAAACAGTTCGAAGGGACTGGTGGTGATGGCGACATCACCGAGGCGCAGGGTGTGCAACTGCATCGCGTAGGTCTTTTGTTCGCCCTCCTGCTGGGCCTGGTAGCGGTCGACGACAAAGCCGTAGAGATTGCGTTTCCAGTGGTCCGATTTCCCCAATTCCGACTTGGCGTTGATCTCGTCGCATACCTGTTTCGCGACGGCGTATTCCTCCGGCTTCACGATGGTCGCGGGCAGATCCAGGGACTGGACCCGGTGCTGCAAGGGCACGTCCGTGCGGATGTCCCGGGCAATGACCTTGCTGACGTCGTCAAAAGCATCGGCGACACGCCGACCGATCTCCTCGGCATAGCTCAGGCCGCGAAGCTCGAGCATTCGCTCCTCGCTGCGCTTGCGGTGCACCTGGGCCCGGGGAGTCTGGTCACCGGCGGGAGCGCAGAACCCGAGAACGCTGACCTCCTTGCCGTGACGTTCTTGGATCAGTCGTCGGGCGGGACCCCAGAAATCGGCGCTCACCTGGGCGCCCCCCTCCGCCTGGGCCGTGGTGGGCAGGCTCAGGGCAGCGGCAATCAGGTGGTTTTCCGAATCGTAGAAGCAGAGAACATTCATGCCGTGGTCCTCGAAACCCTCGACTCCGCGAAAGCTCGGGCCGTCGGGCTTCCCATACATCTTGGCGGTGCCGTCACTGTAGACTATGCGCCGGTTGTGACCGGCCACGGCATGGCCGAGTCCCCACGCCACCGCACCAACGGCACGCTTGTTCCAGGCTTCCTCCACCGCGAGGGCCATCTGTTCGTAGAGCCAGGGCACATACTCCTTCGGTTGCACGGCATCCTGATAATCCTCTTCCGCATAGCGATCCTGCAACAGGACGGGGGCGGCGTGCGTGTGGGTCGCGGCGAGGAACAGCTTCTCCATATCGACCTCGGGCAACCGGGCGGCAAGATACTCCCGGAACCCCTTCTGGATTCCCGGCCGGATGACGCAGAGGTCGCAGGAGATGAGGATTGCCTGGTCCAGCGACCGGTCGCCCTCCCGCGATTCCAATACAAGCACATTGGCTTCCAAGCGGCTCCTGACCTCGCGCGCGATGCGCACGGAGGTGTTGCCGGTCAGGGCGACGGGCCCCTCCGGGGTGATGTCGGCGGTGGCGGCCCCAACCCACAATTCAGCGGCCCGCAGCGGAGGTGCCGACGCGAAAATCCCCAGGCAAACGTTGACCAGGACAACGGCAGGAAGAAAACGAATCACATGGCAGGACATCCCCCATCTTGGGCCGCATTTGCAGCGAATGTCAATGTCCCGCCGTGATCGCGGTTGAGATCCAAATTGAGCCAAAATAAATGACACCGGAATGCCACAACCCGGGAGTGCCATGAGCAAGCAAAGCCCGTCTCATCGAAATCGAAATCGGGATCGAAATCGGGATCGAAATCGGGATCGAAATCGGGATCGCTATCGCTATCAATCCCCGCTGTCCGCCCAGAGCATTTCCCCGCCCTCAAAAAAATCACCTTCCGATCATTTCTTCACGACACGCCGCAGCACCCGGACTTTGTGCGCCTCGCTGTCGCCGATGTAGATACCGCCATCGGCATCGGCGTAAATGCCGTGGGGACGAGCCATTTCACATTGGAGCGGATCGGTCGAGGTGCCGTTTCCTTTTTTGCCGGTCCCGGCGATGAGTTCGATCTTGCCATGGCTCATGTCGATCATACGAATCGAATGGCTCTCACAATCGGCCAACCAGACATTGCCGGCGGCGTCCACCGCGATGCCCTTCGGCCCGCTGAGATCCGCCTCTTTGGCGGGTCCGCCATGGCCGGTGAATCCCTTTTTGCCGGTCCCGGCGATGTGATGGATGAGACCGGCTTTGAGATCAAAACGAAAGACCTGGTTCCCTTCCCGCGTCGCGAGCCAGAGGTTGCCCTCCTTGTCAAAATCGAGCGAGCGCGGCCCGCGCAGGGGGGTGCCCTCGATGGGAGCGCCGTCGGGAGTGTCGCCGGCTTTTCCGGTCCCCGCAAAGGTGGAGATGGTCCCGGTTTTCATGTCGATGCGGCGAATCACGTGGTTGCCGATATCGCAGACAAAAAGATCCCCCTCGGCGCCGAACTGGATGCTGTGGGGTTGTTTGAGCCGGGCGGCATTGGCGGGACCGCCGTCGCCGCTGTAGCCGGCCTCCCCGGTGCCCGCGAGGGTGGTGATGATCCCGGTTTTCATCGCGATTTTGCGCACCGCGTGATTGACCATGTCGACGATGTAGAGGTCACCGGCGGCATCAAAACGAAGTTCGTGCGGTTTGCTGAAAGTTGCCTCGAGGGCGGGACCACCGTCGCCGCTGTAGCCCGCCTCGCCGGTCCCGGCGATGGTTGTGATGATGCCGTCCTTCCCGATGCGGCGGATGCGCTGACCGGTGTATTCGCAAAAATAGAGCGCGCCGTCGGGACCCCGCACGATCCCGAAGGGATTGTCGAGTTCGGCGGCGATGGCGGGACCTCCGTCCCCCTTGAACCCCTTTTCACCGGTCCCGGCGATGGTTTC
>CAYLJC010000034.1:0-10406 GCA_964383345.1 uncultured Akkermansia sp.
GGTCCGGCTTCACCCTCAACGGAATCAATTTCTCCGGGGAAGGCGGCGGGACAACTTCGCTCACGGTGGAGGAATTTTCGGTCGGGTACGACGCCCTCGACCTGCTCCGCAACACCGCGAAACTCACCTGGCTGGAAACGGTACGGATCAAAAAAGCACGGCTCGACCTGTACCTGCCCGATCCCACCGACGAGGTCGCGAAGGAAAAAGGCCGCTCCGCCAGGGAACCGGGAGAAGCTCCCGACGAATACAGCCCCCTCTGGAATCTGCTGGAGAGCGACATTCTCATTGAGGACCTGACCGTTTTTGTCCATCAGGGCGATACGACCTTTGCCGTGGAGAATCTCACCCTGGCCACGCCCGCCGCGACCGACGGGAAACTCTCCATCGGCAAAGTGGACCTCCCCGGCCAGACGCCTATCGAAACCATCGAGGCGGTGCTGAGCCGCAGGGAACACGAACTCACCTTCGGCCCCCTCCCCCTGCTGCAATACGCGACTCTGGAAAAACTGAGTGTGGCCGAGACCAGCCCCGGACTCTGGGCGGTCGATGCCCTCCTCCGCGCGGGCGACGGTATGCTGACCGCCTCATTCCGTTCGTCCGGCGAGGTGGCGTTGGGATTGCGGGCGGGATCGCGGATTTCTCTGGATCAGCTCGTCCTTCCCCTGCCGCCGGGCGAGGAGTCACGCCTGCGAGGTTCGTTGACGGATTTCGACCTGCGTTTTTCCGGTGATTTCGGCGCTCCGGCGAGTTGGAAAATCAATGGCAAGCTTATCGCCTCGGGGACCGGGTGGGGCGATCCGGAAGCCGACACCCTCGTGTTCCTCGTGACGGACAACCAACTTCAGTTCGAAGCGGCCCGCCATCGCAGCACCGTGCGCCTGAACGCGTCGGTGCCCTTGGAAAAGGCCGCCTCCCTCGAAGACCTCACCGAACTCCCGGTCACGCTCGCGTTGGAGGCGGAGATCCCTTCGATCGAGGAACTCCTCGCGGACTTCACCGACCAGATCCCGCTCGACGGAGCGCTCTCGATCACCGCGCGGGACATTCAGCTCGTCGGTGGGAAGAAGATCCAGTCGGGTGCTCTGCTCCTGGCCTCCGAAGATCTCGCCTGGGATGGCATTTCCTTCACAGAAACACAAATTGCGGCCAACGTGGCGTCGGACGATCACCTGCGCTTCGCCGCCGAAGTCGGTCTGGACCCGGCCAACCAGGTACGGATCGATGGTCATTTCGATCTCGCCCAACTCGCCTACGAAGCCGGAACCCGCGTCGGGATCGACACTTCCGCCCGCCTCGGTGTGGTCCTCGCCGATCTCGGGATCACCGATCTCGGTGGTGCCGCGACCTTGGAATGGAAAGGCGCGGGACGCATCCGGGAAAAAGAGCATCGCGGCGAGCTGGCCCTCGACCTGGCCTCTTTTGTCATCGGTGAGGGCGAGCCGCTCAGCGGGGGGGTCGCGGCCCGCTACGAAGGAGCCTCCGCCATCCTTGAGTCCCTGCGGCTCAGCGCCGGTGATGTCACCCTCGCGGGCACCGCCGCCTGGGATGGAAAAGTGCTTTCCCTGCCCGACTGGAAACTGACCCGCGCGGAGCGCACCCCTCTCTCCCTGATCGCGACGATCCCATTGGAACCCGGTCGCGAGGGCGGCTTTCTCGCCCACCCGGGACCGCTCGATCTCGATCTGACTCTGGACGCTCTCGCCCTTGAGGAAGTGACCCGCTTTTTTGCGGAACAACCTCCCCTCGCCGGAACCTTGCAGGGACGTCTCACCGGAAAAGGGACCTTTGACCAGATCGATCTCGACGGTCGTTTCGCCTTCCGTCCCGATCAGGCAGCGGTCGTCACGGCGGACACGGCGGACTCTGACAGCACCACCGCCATGATCGGCCCGACGACAAGCACATCCGCCCCCGAGGCCACCGTCACCGTGACCCTCGGACTGGACGGCGACGTGCGGAATCCGTCCACCTGGGACGCCCGCCTCGACGCCCTCGTCAGCGGGCTGCGCTGGAACGACATGGCCTTGGAAAGCCTCTCCCTGAAAGCCGTCACCGACGTGGACAACCCGACCCGACCCGTCCTCGGCGAACTCCGCTTCGAGCAGTCCGGCACCACCCTCACCGCGACGACCCGCTACGCGCTCGGCGGCGCCCGCAGCCTCGCCGATCTGAAAACCCGCCCTCTCCGCGCCGATGCCTCGCTCTCGGTGGAGGACTTCGCACCACTCCTGCGGGACTTCGCCCCCCCGGCACTGAAGGGCTTTCCCCTCGCCGGTGCGCTCGACGCTTCGGCCGAGGCGATCACCCTGACAAACGGCTCTCTCACGGGAGGTTCGCTCGCGCTGGCCTCGGACACCCTGGCGATCGAGGGACAGGTTTTCGAGCGTTTTTCCCTCCGGGCGGAGATCCCCGAGACGGACCAGGTGGAGTTGGATCTCGCGGTCGGGTTGGATGCGAAAAGCGAAGTTATCGCAGACGGGCAGTTTCATCTCAAAGACCAGCACTACGAAGGCACTCTCGATCTCCACGCCGATCTGGAATCGCCCGGGAGCAAGCTGCATCACCTTCTCAAGGACCGCGCCATCACCGAGCTGCTCCCCGCCCGCACTGTCCTGAACTGGGAAGGACGAGGTGATTTCACCACGAAGGAACACGCCGGGGATCTTTCCTTCACGGCCGACAATCTCACCCTCGCCGAGGGAGGCGAACCCGTCGATCTCGCCCTCGGCGGGACCTACACCGGGACATCGGCGGATTTTGCGACGGTGAAACTCACGAGCCGGCCTCTCACCCTCAACGGCGCGGTCGAGTGGCGCGAGAACCGCCTCACCTTCGTTGACTGGCGGGGACAGAGCGAGGGACGCGAGGTCATGACGCTCTCCGGCGGCGTGCCCCTCGACCGTGCCAAATTGACCCCGGAGCTCTGGTTTGCCCAGGAGACACCCCTCGACCTTTCCCTGCGTATCCAAAGCCTGCCCGTGGAAACCCTCTCCCGCCTTTTCCTCGCGGAAAGTCCGCTCCGGGGGGATCTCTCCCTCGATCTCGCGGCAACGGGAACGCCGCTCGCACCGGACCTGCGCGCGGACCTGCTCTTCGACCGCATTCTCGTGCCGCGGGAGTCGGCCCCCCTCGCGGCCGGACGCCTCGCCCTCGAGGTGGCGGGGGCGGAGGAAGATCTCGCCCTGACCGGAAAATACGAACATCCCGAGACCCAACCGCTCCTCATCGACGCCTCCCTGCCCTTCCACCCGGCGGCGTGGGCTCGCGGGGAGCGGAAAGTGGCCGACGAGGTGATCGCTCTCTCGGCAAAAATGGAGCGCAGTTCCCTCGCCTTTCTCGCGGGGCAAATCCCGGCGATCGAATCCATCACCGGCGAAATCGCCATCGATGCCGCGATCAAGGGCACCCTGGCAAAACCCGAAATCCACGGCCACGGCCTCCTCGAGGTGGATCGCCTGCGCCTGACGGATCGCAACGCTCCCTCGCTCCGCAACATCGATCTCTCGGCCCGTTTCGAGGACAACCGATTCCTTCTGGAAAAGCTCCACGCCGTCGTCGCCGGGGGCATCGTCGATGGCAGTGGCGAAGCGCTTCTCGCTCCGGGCGAGGAGCCCGTTCTGCGGCTGGACCTCAGGGGCAGCGAAGTCCTCCTCTTCCGCAACACCGACGTGAGCGTGCGCACGGACCTCGCGATCCGGCTCGAGGGTCCGTTGTCCCGGGCCAATCTGACCGGAGAGATCGGGATCACCAACAGCCGCTATTTCAAAAATTTCGATCTCCTTCCCATCGGAATGCCGACGCGGAACACATCGGTGCTGCCGACGGTCGAGCGCGCTCCCGGCGGCGGTCCCGCCGTGCCCGACCTGAACCCGGGCCTCGATATCGCCCCCTTCCGCGACTGGACCGTGGATCTGCGTGTTCACACCAAAGATCCCTTTCTCATTCGCAGCAATCTCGCCGAATCCTCCATCGCCGCCGACCTCAAAGTACTGGGAACGCTCGGTCGCCCCCACCCGGTCGGTTTTGTCGAGATCGCCGAGGGCGAACTGAATCTGCCCTTCAGCCAGATCAATGTGGAAACGGGCCGGATCGTTTTTGACGAGAGCACGGGATTCAATGGAGCGATCGAATTCAAGGCGCGAGGCAAGGCGGATCGCTACCAGATCAGCATCTACCTTTTCAACCGCATCCTCTCGCCGCAATACGTGCTCACCAGCATCCCGCCGCTCCCCAGCGAGGACATTCTCACCCTCCTCGCGACCGGAACGACGCGAGACGAACTCGTCGGCGAGGATCCCGGCTCGATGGCGGCGTCCAAGGCAGCCACCCTCTTTCTCAAAAATTTGCGAAAAAGAGACAACAAGCTGGACGGCGAGCCCACCCTGCTCGACGAGCTGGAAAAAAGAACCGAATTGGAACTCGGCCGGGTCAATCAGGAGACGGGCGAGCAGACCTTCGGCGGCAAGATTCGGCTCTGGAAACAACTCTTTTTTGTCGGCGACGTGGATGCCGACAGTGACTATCGGGCGCTCTTGAAGTATGTGTTTCGTTTCCGGTGACGACACCGGCCCACCCGCACCATGGGGATTTTCAAAACAGCTCTGTTGCCCTTATGCCTCGCCCTCGCGGCGGGAGGCCTCCTCGCGCCCTCTCCCCTCGGGGCGAGCGAGTTCGTCAGCATCACCGGCCTGCAGTCGATCCGTCCCGAAGAAGCGGTGGAATGGATCCGCTCACCGCTGGAGTTCATCGAATCCAGCGGCGTCTCCATGGCCCGCGCCGACGACCTCGCCTTTTTCCTGGAGAACGCGATCCGCGAGCAGGGCTACAAAGGCGCCTCGGTGGACTGGAAGGTCGAGGGCACTGGGGACAACGCCCGTATCATCCTGACCGTGTCTGAAGGAAAAGCAATGATGGTCGGCGACATCGCGGTGCAGGGAAACACCGCCCTGGAAACCCCTGCCGTGATCGAGCTGCTCACCTCGACGACGCGGAGTCGGCTGGAAAAAGGTCCCGAGGAGACGATCCCCTATGTGGCCCACGACATCCGGCAAGGAGAAGACAAGCTCGTTTCCTTCTATCAATTGCTGGGGTTCCGCCACGCCGCAACGGACCTTACCACCACCTTCACCAGCAACCGGGCCAACCTCACCGTGACCGTGGTCGAGGGCATCCGCAGCGAAGTCGGAGAGATCACGTTTCCCGATTCCCCCCTTCCCGCCGTCGCTCGGGAGTACGCGAAGATCCGTTCCGAATTCAGCGGAAAGACCTTCACCGAATCGGTCCCGGGCAACATCGCCTCGCGTCTCCGCGCGGCTGCCGTCGACGCCGGGTATTTCTACGCCGATGTCACCGTGGTGGAATCCGACACCGTCATGCGAGACGGGCGGGAGCGCGTCAACCTGAGCGTGAACGCCACGTGGGGCGATCCCGTGGCCCTCTCCGGCCTGCGTGTCCACGGCAACGAAAAGGTCAATACCTCCTTTTTCGACCGTCACTTCGGCAAACTGATCGACGACCCCTATTCCCCCGAAAAAACCAACGCCCTCGTCAACGAATTGCTGCAATCCGGCGCCTTCGAAACGGTGCGGACGGATGTGGTGGAACAGGACGACGGCACCTACGTGCTCGATCTCGAGGTGGAGGAAGGCTACTCCCGCACCCTCGGCGTCTATGGTGGTTTCACCAACTACGAGGGTGCCGTAGGCGGTTTCGAGTTCCGCAACCTGAACCTCTTCGGGAGCGTGCGGCGGATCGACGCGGCCATCGAAATGTCGATGCGCGGTGCCCGCGGAGAGGTGGACTACGTCGATCCATGGTTCCTCGACAGCGACTACCAGATGCGCGCGGGAATTTTTGCGATCAATCGTGACGAGGAAGGCTACGAAAAGTTCAAGACCGGGGGCCGCTACGAAATGAGCAAGCGATTCGGGCGACAGCGGAAAGACTCCATCGCCCTCTTCGGCGAAGCCGCCTACACCGATGTCCACCACGCCGATATCGACCCTGTTTACCTCGGGGACAGACACTATCTTTCCCACCATATCGGACTCTCCCTCACCCACGACCGGCGCGACGATCCCCGCAAGCCACGCAAAGGCTACATCGCCCAGACCTCGATCAGCGCGGCCTCGTCAGCCCTCGGCAGCGAGGTGGAGTTCCTCAAGGCCACCGGCAGGCTCGGCTATTACCTGCCCGTCGGCCAGAACACCCTGCGCCTCGGAGCGAGGAGCGGGATCATCTCTCCGACCGGAAACACCAACGCGATCCCCATCGACCTCCGCTTTTTCGCCGGAGGCGCCCAGAGCGTCCGCAGCTTTCAGGAACGCTCGCTCGGATTGCGGGATCCTCTCAGCGGCTACCCCATCGGAGGGAATTTTTTCACCCTGTTTAATTTCGAATATGAGATGCCGGTCAAGCGATTCCAGGGGCTCAGTCTGGTTCCCTTCGCCGACGCCGGCAACCTCATCTTCGACGACGCCGACGCCGGTCTCACCGACATGCGCTACGCGGTCGGCCTGGGGCTGCGCTACCAGACACCCATCGGTCCGCTCCGGCTCGAATACGGCTACAATCCGGACCGCCGCCCGGGAGAACCCGAAGGCACCTTCCACATCGGGTTCGGATTCTCCTACTGAAGCGTCGGCGGAAAAAGCCCCGCTCCTTTGGACTGGCGCGCCCCCCATCCTGCCGCGCGAACCCCGCTCTCTCACAAACGAAGATAAAGAGGGATAACGTTATGGAAATTATGGAATTTTAAAGGATGCTGTGCGCAATGAAACTGGCTTTTGTCGATTACGAGAACCTGATGACTCTGAAGAACGTGGCACTCTCGTCCTATAACACGCTCATCATTTTCTGCGGTAAAACACAAAACACCCTCACTTTCGGGGAGATGCCCACGGGTTCCGGTAGTCATTTGTGTATCATCAAGATTCCGGATCAGGGGAAGAACAATCTCGACTTTCACATGGCATTTGAGCTGGGGCGAAGGCACGAACTCGAAGATCAGGCGGTGGAGTTCCACGTATTGACCAAGGATACGGATCTCGATAAACTCCTCAAGCATCTCAGGCTGTTGGGTCGAAAATGCCTGAGAGTGGATTTGCAGCTCCCCTCGGAGGAAACCGCCGTGAAACCGGCCAAAAAATCTCCTCCCGCCAAAAAGGCCGTCGTGATCGCCCACCACGATCCCCTGTCGCGGGTCCTCACCGACCTCAGAGCCCTGCCTTTGGCGAAGCGCCCGAAAAAGAGAACCAGCCTGCTGAACTGGATCGCCAGCCGGATCGGACAAACCGGGAAACAGGAGCGCATCCTGGCCCGCTTGATGGAAAGGAAGGAGATCCAAACCAGCGGGGAGTCCATCACTTACCATCTCCCGTGCCAACTGATCGTCGGCGGAGAAGCTCCTCCCTCCCCGGCTACTGCAAATGGGGTTCGTCCTCCGTCGGTCGAAGCGTGACCCGTTCCGCCGGGAATGGAAAATTCCCACACTTCTTTGGACTGGCGCGGCCCGGTTTTCCAAATGGAAGAAAATCAGCAAACTTCTTGCAATAACCATAATAACCATTATTTTTAGCATTTAAATCAAATTAACAAACGCCATTCCGCTTGCAAATCCCTGTAAAAAGTATCAAGTTTGCTATAATTACGATATTTAAGATGCCAAGATGAGAGTTTTTGGATTTCAGACCGATATCGCCTGGGAGGACAGGGAGGCAAATTTTGCGCAAATCGGGGCGCTGGTGGAGGAGTCCGGACCGCTCCCGCCCGATTCCCTGCTCGTCTTCCCGGAACTTTGCACTTCCGGGTTCTCCATGAATGTCGCCGCCGTGGCCGAACCCCGCCAGGGAGACTCGGTGCGGTTTTTTTCCACCCTCGCAAAAACACATCGGTGTCATGTAATCGCCGGCCTTGCCACGGTGACGGACACTCCGGGATTCGGAGCGAATGAAGCGGTTTGCTTTTCCCCCGACGGGACCGAAGCGGCCCGCTACCGGAAACAGAAGCCTTTTGTCGGCCTCGGAGAGGAGAATCATTACACGCCCGGAACGTCCCCGGTGCTGTATGAGATCGGTGAGTGGAACGTGTCCCCGATGATCTGCTACGATCTGCGTTTCCCCGAGCTGTTCCGCGAGGCCACGGCAATGGGAGCGGAACTTTTTGTTGTCATCGCGAACTGGCCCACCTCCCGAATCGATCACTGGACCACGCTCCTGCGCGCCCGGGCGATCGAGAACCAGGCCTACGTCGTCGGAGTCAACCGGGTCGGCACCGATCCCGCGGTAGAGTATCCCGGTGCCAGCATCCTCGTCGGCCCCCGCGGCGAAATCCTCGCCGCCGCCGACGATTCGGTCACCGCGATCGCCGCGAACTTCGACCGCACCGCCCTGCTCGACTGGCGTCGCGATTTTCCCGCCTTGGCCGACCTGCGTTCCGGCTCCTGACCGCTTCGTCTTCCTTTCCCATTTCTGCCCTTTCTTCCGTTGAACTCTCCCCGCCCACTCCCCCTTCACGTCAGCGCGACCTTCACCGCGGAACCTCTGCGGGAACCCCTCGCCTACTGGATGCATCTGCTCGGGCTCGATGCCTCGCTTTCCTTCGCCGACTACGGCCAGGTCCTCCAGGAAATGCTCGATCCCGCAAGCGCCAGCGGCACGCTCGGGGCCGACGGATTCGCCCTCTTCCTCGTCCGGTCGGGCGATCTCACCGACAAAGGTGACGCCGCCGGGGTCGTGAGCGAAATCACCGACGCCCTCACCCGACTCGCCGCCCGCTCCCGGGCGACGCATTTGCTCGTCTTTTGTCCGGAAGCGGATACGCCGACGGAGGCTCACCAAGCCATCGAAGACGCGGCCAGCCAGGCTCTCCGCCACCTCGGCAACGTGGAGGTGATCTCCTCGCAGCGGCTCGCCGAACTCTATCCGGTGAGCGATCCCTTCGACCCCGAGGCGGAGCGCTCCGGAAAAATCCCCTACACCGAGCCGATGTTCGCCGCGCTCGCGACGATGCTGGCCCGGCGCATCAGTCTCCGCTGCCGTCGTCCCGCCAAGGTCCTCGTCCTCGATGCGGACAATACTCTCTGGGGCGGGATCGCGGGGGAGGATGAGGCCGCCGCCCTGCGCATGGACGGCCCCTGGGAGAGCGTGCGCCGCTTCGCCTTTACGAAGCGCGAAAGCGGATTACTCCTCTGCCTTTGCTCGAAAAATCACCCCTCCGATGTGGAGCGGGTCTTCGCGGAGAGGGCCGATTCCCTTCTCCTGACACGCGAGGATTTCACCGGCTGGAAAGTGAACTGGAACGCCAAGTCACAGAACATCCGCGAACTGGCCGAGGAACTCAATCTCGGCCTCGACAGTTTCGTTTTCCTCGATGACAACCCGGCCGAAACCGGAGAAGTCGCGGCCCGCTGTCCCGGCGTCCTTTGCCTGACATTGCCGGAATCCCCGGAAGAAATCCCCGCTTTCCTGCAGCATCTCTGGGCGCTCGACGTGGCCGACACCACCGCCGCCGATGCGACCCGAGCCGAATTTTATCGGCAGGAATCCGCCCGTCGCGAACTGCGCGAGGCGGCCCCGGACTTCGCCGAATTTCTCCGCGGACTGGAGCTTCACGTCGAGATTTCCGAGGCCACCGCCGACGATCTTCCGCGTGTCGCCCAGCTCAGCAAACGGACCAATCAGTTCAACGCCAATCCGCTCCCGCTCAACGAGTCGGACCTCGTCCAGCGCCTCGAGTCGGGCGCGACCTGCCTGACCGTGCAGGTGGCGGACCGCTTCGGCGACTACGGCCTCGTCGGGGCGATGCTTCACCGGTTTGATGAGAAAGCCAATCGCCTCGCGGTGGAACTATTCCTGCTGAGCTGCCGAGCCATGGGGAAAGGCGTCGAGAGGGCGATGCTCATCGCTCTCGGCGAACAGGCCGGCCGCATCGGAGCGGAGTCGGTCGCGGTGGCGCATCGCGAGACCGACCGCAACGAACCCTGCCGCCGCTTTTTCGACAGTGTCGGCGGTTTCACCCTGGCCGCCTACGAAGCGGCGGAACTCCCTCCTTTCCCGGCCGAACCGATGGCGGAGCCGACCGGAGGGAAAACCGCCGACGGCCCTCTCCCCGCGATTCCCCTATTCGACGCCGCCCTGGCCCGGCGCATCGCCACCGAACTGAGCGATCCGCATCAGGTCCACGCCCGGACCTCGGAAGAAAAAAAACGTCCCCGCCCCGAAATTTCCCAGGCTCTCGTCCGGCCCGGCACGGAAACGGAAAAACGCCTCGCCACGATCTGGGCGGGAATCCTTGGCCTGGAAGAAGTCGGACGGGAGGATCCTTTCTCCGCGCTCGGCGGCAGCTCGATCCAACTGGTCCGGCTCCACGTCGCCCTGATGCGGGAATTCGGCTGCGATCTGGAT
>CAYLJC010000034.1:10416-12804 GCA_964383345.1 uncultured Akkermansia sp.
CGTCTCAGGCGGCCCGGATCGCGACCGGCGCGCAAACAGGGACGACGAACGGCACGGCGAGCGCGATTCCCCGCGAAACTCCGGAGGTGTCCGCCTCCCGCCACGACGACGAGGCCGTCGCAATCATCGGCATGGCCCTGCGCGTCCCCGGTGCCAACGATCCTGTCCAATTTTGGGAAAATCTCGTCGGCGGAGTCGAGTCCATCACCCGCTTCGAGCGGGACGAGGTCGAGTATCCCGGCGATTACGACAAACCCGGATACGTGCCCGCCAAGGGGCTCATCGATGCCATCGACCGGTTCGACGCCTCCTTCTTCGGCTACCTCCCCAAGGAGGCGAAGATCATGGACCCGCAGCAACGCATTTTCCTCGAACTCGCATGGGAAGCGATGGAGCGGGCCGGCTACACGCCCGAAACCCACAGCGGACGCATCGGCGTTTACGGCGGTGCCTACTTCGACACCTATCTGCTCCACAATCTCTGCACCGATCGCGAATACCTCGCCAACTTGATTCCCCAGATCCAGGTCGGCTCGCTCCAGACCGAGCTGGGAAATGACAAGGACTATCTCGCCACCCGGGTCGCGTTCAAATTGAACCTGCGCGGGCCGGCGATGACACTGCAGACGGCGTGTTCGACCTCCATGGTCGCGATCATCGAAGCCTCCCGCGCAATCCGCTCGGGCCTCTGCGACATGGCCCTGGCCGGCGGAGTCACCGTGACCCTGCCTCTGAAGCGCGGCTATTTCTACACCGAGCACGGCATGCTCTCCAAAGACGGCCATTGCCGCGCCTTCGATGAAGAAGCCTCGGGCACCGTTTTCGGAAACGGTGCCGGGGTGATCCTGCTGAAGCGTCTCAGCGACGCGGTCCGCGACCGCGATCACATCCACGCGATCATCCGCGGAACCGGCCTGAACAACGACGGCGGAGTCAAGCACAGCTACACCGCGCCCAGCGTCGAAGGCCAGGTCGACGTCATCCGCATGGCCCATCGCGATGCCGCTGTCGATCCCGCCACCATCCGCTACATCGAAGCCCACGGCACCGGGACACCACTGGGCGATCCCATCGAAGTCACCGCCCTGACAAAGGCCTTTCGCAGCGCCGGGGTTGAGCAAAATCAAACCTGTGCGATCGGTTCGTTGAAGACTAACATCGGCCACCTCGACGTCGCTTCGGGCGTCTGCGGGATCATCAAGACCGCTCTCTCCCTGGAGAACGCGGTGATGCCGCCCACCCTCCACTTTCGGAAGGCGAATCCGAAAATCGATTTCGAAAACAGTCCCTTTTACGTCAACACCGAACGGACCCCCTGGACAACCGAACCGACCGGTCCGCCGCGACGCGCCGGGATCAGCGCCTTCGGCGTGGGGGGGACCAACGCCCACGTGGTGCTGGAGGAAGCCCCCCTGGTGGAGTCGTCCGACTCGAGCCGCCGCCAGCAGCTTTTTCTCCTCTCCGCCCGCAGCGAGGAAGCCCTCGCCAAAGCCTCGGAAAATCTCGCCACGTTCGCCGCGCCGCCCGGTGGGATCCATCCCGCCGACGCCGCCTGGACCCTAGCGATCGGACGCAAGCCCTTCCCCTGTCGCCGGGCCGTCGCAGCGGAGAGTTTCGAAGCTCTCGCCGCAGCGCTCCAAAAGGGCGGCGGAGTCACCGGCACCGCGGATCGCAGTAATCCTCCGGTTCATTTCCTCTTTCCCGGCCAGGGTGCCCAGCACCTCGACATGGGGCGGGTGTTTTACGAATCCGAACCGCGCTTCCGCGCTCTCGTCGATCATTGCTCGGAGATCCTGAAGCCGCTCCTCGGATTCTCCCTGACCGAGGTTCTGTTCCCTGACAAAAACGCTGACCGCGAAGCGGCTTCCCGGCAATTGAAAGACACCGTGCTGGCCCAGCCGGCCATCTTTGTGATCGAATACGCCCTCGCCGATCTCTGGCGGCACTGGGGCGTAACCCCCTCGGTGATGATAGGGCACAGTGTTGGCGAGTTTGTCGCGGCCTGTCATGCCGGGGTGTTCGACCTGGAAAGCGGTCTCCGCCTCCTCGCCGCCCGCGGGCGTCTCATGGGCGACCTGCCCGGCGGGGGGATGCTCTCGGTGCGTCTGTCCGAACCGGACCTTCTCACCCGCCTCCCCGACACCCTCGACCTCGCGGCGGTGAACGGTCCCTCTCTCTGTGTCGTGGCGGGTCCGCATGACGAACTTGGCGCGTTCCACGAAGCCCTGGAATCCGATGGCATCATCGCCCGGCCCCTCCACACCTCGCACGCCTTCCATTCGCGGATGATGGATCCGGTGATCGAGCGTTTCGCGGAGACCTTCTCGGGCATGACGCTCGCCGCTCCGTCCCTCCCCATCCTCTCGACCGTGACCGGACAACGGCTCA
>CAYLJC010000035.1:0-12730 GCA_964383345.1 uncultured Akkermansia sp.
TCCGCGAATTTCAGACAGGATCACAGGATCAGAAAAAATTCTGTAAAATCTCGTGATCTCGTCCGAAAACTCATGAAACACGAAGAACTCACTCAAAAAATCATCGGCTTCACCTGCGCCGTTTATAATAAGATGGGCAGTGGTTACCTCGAATCTGTCTTCAGAAGTCAGGAGCGGAATTTTTATGGACCACCCACTCAAATCACTGAAGAACTTTTTTCTCGTCGTTGGAATAGTTGTTTTAGGAGTGTTCTTTCTGAAACATGTCGAGGAAAGAGATTTAGCGACCCGTGCTCAGAGCCTTTCGATTCAAGAGGTAATTTATTCGGACAATCTCAACGAGCTAGACCGGCGACTCCGCGATGAAGGTGCGAGTTCTGCGCTGGGCAAAAACGTAGAATCGATCATTATCGATTTAGGCCGAGACGAGGAACTTGCTCCCGCACTTCGGATGATATTGGACAATGGTGGAGTTGAAGTCCTTACCCAAGAAATAATCGATCATGTATATCTTGAGTCCGCGAGGTGGAGAAATATCGAAGCGATGAAAGCGTTTTCCGGGCAGGGTCTGGTTCCGTCACCAGATATTTTGAGTGAAGTGGACAGCAGCAAGTTCGACCGAGAGATACTTGAGTTTTTCCCACATCCTTGAATAACCGCGTACAAGTCCAACCAATAGCCCGGCGCGTGCCATGCTATTCCCAAAAAAGTTCCTCTCACGCTATTGATTCGCCCGGCCCGCTTGCCGGGTTCACCCCTTCGGGGCTACGGCTTCGCCTCTGTCCAAAACGCCTCCGATCCCCGGCGGTTTTCGGCTGTCAACCCCTGCATTTTTTCGGACGACTCGAAGCCTTCCCCCGGACAGGCGCATTGCACCTCTTGTTGGTCCGGCATCCAGGTCCCCCTCGCCCTGTTTCTTCCGCAGGAACTCGCCTACACGGCACACGGCGAGCAGGGAGCCGTTTGGATACGGGATCCCTGACAAAACGGGATTGCGGGCTGGAAATTCGTGGCGCGATCTGACATGCTGCGGAAACAAATGAACCGATTCCTTGTTTCCGCCGTCCTCGCTCTCTCCGCCGTTCTCGCCCTGGCCGTCCGGCCCCTCCACGCGGCTCCGACCGCTTTGCTCAACGGACACATCGTCACGGTGGACGGGGATTTTTCCATCGCCGAAGCGATTCTTATCGACGGCGAACGCATCGTGAAGGTCGGGACCAACGAGGTCATCGAGGAGAATCTCTCCGCCGACGCCACCCGCATTGATCTGAAAGGCGCGACGGTGCTGCCCGGCCTGATCGACTCCCATGTCCACAGCACCGGGGCCGCAGTCTACGAATACGACCACGTCATCCCCGAGATGGAGACGGTGGAAGACGTCCTCGCCTACATCCGTGGGCGCGCCGAACTGGTTCCGCCGGGGACCTGGATCAATCTCTCGCAGGTCTTCATCACACGGCTGCGCGAACAGCGTTTCCCGACGCGGACCGAACTCGACGAGGCCGCTCCCAAGCATCCCGTCTTCTTCCGCACCGGGCCGGATGCGGCGGTGAACTCACTGGCGCTTTCGCTTTCGGGGGTGACCCGTGACACCGCGCCTCCCGAGGGTGGGACGGGACGGCTGGAGAAAGATCCGGACACCGGCGAGCTGACGGGCATCCTGCGCGGTTCGGCGACGAGACTGATCAAGCGGGGGGAAACGGGCACCAAGAAACCCGATGAAAAAGGTCGGGTCGATGCGCTCGGCGAACTCCTCGCCGATTACAACAAGATCGGTATCACGAGCATCTCCGATCGCGGGGCGGGGGAGAGCAACATAGCGCTCTATACCGCGCTGCGGGATTCGGGACGACTGACCTGCCGCGTGTATCTCTACTACGGCGTGAACGCCCAGGCTCCGATCGAGACGGTCTTGGCAAATATCGACAAGGCGGCGGCGCATCCGCTCCGCGCCTACAACTC
Source organism: uncultured Akkermansia sp. (assembly GCA_964383345.1). Taxonomy (GTDB): domain Bacteria; phylum Verrucomicrobiota; class Verrucomicrobiia; order Verrucomicrobiales; family DEV007; genus Arctic95D-9. Next base: position 1,963 of record CAYLJC010000035.1, read on the forward strand.
CGAACTCTGGCTGCGGGGCATCAAGATTTTCCTCGACGGCGGCATGCTCACGGGGAGCGCCTACATGAAGCGCCCCTGGGGAGTCAGCGAGGCCTATGGAATCGTCGATCCCGACTATAGGGGCATGGTTTACGTCGAGCCGGAAAAACTCCACGAGATGGCGCGGCACGCCCTTTCCAAGGGGCTCCAGTTTACGGCGCACTCGGTCGGAGACGGGGCGGTCGAGCGCCTCGTCGATGTCTATGCGAAAATCGGGACGGAGGATTTTCCGGTCAACGAGCTGCGTCCCTGCGTGACCCACTGCAACTTCATGAGCGCGGCGGCGATTGAAAAAATGGCCGCCCACGGCATTGTCGCCGACCTGCAGCCGGCCTGGCTCTATCTCGACGGACGCACCCTCCTGAAGCAGTTCGGCGATGAGAGGTTGGAGTATTTCCAGCCCTACAAGACCCTCCGGGACAAGGGGGTTGTCGCGGGCGGCGGTTCCGACCACATGCAGAAGGTCGGGAGCCTGCGATCCGTCAATCCCTACAATCCCTTCCTCGGGATCTGGACGACCCTGACCCGTCATCCCCGCTGGATGGGGGATTCGCTGCGTCCGGAGCAAATCATCGAGCGGGCCGACGCGATCCGGCTCTACACGATCAACAACGCCTGGCTCACCTTTGAGGAAAAAGAAAAAGGATCCCTGGAGGCGGGCAAGCTGGCCGATTTCATCGTCCTCGACCGCGACATCCTGACCTGTCCCATCGACGAGGTGCGCGAGATCACCGTTCGCGAGACCTGGCTCGGAGGCCGGAAGATCTATGACGTGGCGGAGGGGTGAGAATGGTCTTCCGGGGACAAATGCCAGGCTGCCACGAGGAATGCCGGCGGACCGGGGTTCATTCCCGCGCTCTCCGGAGGCGGTGCGCCCAAAAAAGGATCACCGCAGCGAGGGCGGAACCGAGCAGATTGAAGACGAGATCCCAGCCGGTGTTTTCATATCCGCCCACATTTGTTTCGGGCAGCGTCAGGGTGGCGATGAACTCGATCACCTCGTTGAAGGCGCCGAAGCCCATCCCTCCGGCGGCACAGAGGACCATCAGTCCGGGGGTGGGTTCGAGCGGGTTGCCCGCTTCATTGAGGGTGCGTGCGCTGAGGGCCTGCCAGCAGAGCCAGGTGGTGATCCCGAAACCGTAGGCGTGGATCAGTTGATCGTATTTCAGCCAGTCACGGATGAACCAGAAATTGTAGAGCACGCCCGACACCTCCGCGTCGTGTCGACTCGCTGGAATGGGGAGGAGTCCGCCGGCCATGTGGAGCAGTCCCCAGATCGAGAGGCACCAGAGCAAGCCGCGACTGAGACCGACGCGGCGGTGGACTGCGATGAGCGCACCGATCAGCACCAGCATCACCGCGATATAAAAGATGAACTCCCCGTTCTTTTGCCAGAGCGAAAAGAGCCCGGCGGCGACGATGTAGATGGTGCTGAAGAGGAGGATCTTCCGGAGGTCGGAGCGGGAGGCGGAGGCATGCATTCCCGGATTGAAGCATGGATCGGCCCGGTTCCGCAACTCCCATCACCGGGGATTTGGCGAGCCCGCATCCCCGAAACCGGTCCGATTTGATTTTTTGCTCGGCATTTTCCGAGAGCGGCGCGAGACTCTTGGCGAAGAAGTTCCGCCTCCTCACCGTTTTCTTGTTTTGATATGATCCAAGCCCCCCAATCCCTTGAAGAACTCGATCTGCTCGCCAGCGAACCCGACCGCGCCCTGGTGGAAACCCTTTCCCGTATCGATGGCGATGTCGTGGTGGCCGGGGCCGGGGGCAAGATGGGCTATCATCTGTCGCGGATGCTGCGGCGTGGTTTTGATACGCTCGGCTCCTCGAACCGCGTCGTCGCGGTGTCGCGCTTCGGCGACGAAAAAACGCGATCTCTTTTCGAGGAGCATCACATCACGACCCATCCCGCCGATCTCACCGACGCGGCGGCTCTTGCCGCCCTGCCTGACGCCTCCACCGTTTTTTTTCTCGCCGGACGCAAGTTCGGGACGAGCGATTCGCCGGAGACCCTCGCGCTCTACAACGAGGAAATGCCCGCGCTCGTCGCGGAGCGATACGCGGGCGCGAGCATCGTGGCGCTCTCGACGGGCTGTGTCTATCCCTTCGTCGAGCCCGACAGCGGCGGTTCCACCGAGGAGGACGAGGTCGGACCGGTGGGGGAGTACGCGGTTTCGTGTCTCGGTCGCGAAACCGCCTTCCGGCGGGCCAGTGAAAAAAACGGTACGCCCCTCGCCCTGATCCGGTTGAATTACTCGGTCGACTTGCGTTACGGAGTGTTGGTGGATCTCGCCCGGAAAGTGATCGGGGGAGAGGAAATCGATCTCACAACGGGGTATTTCAATTGTATCTGGCAGGGAGACGCGATTCGCTGCACGATCCGCGCCCTCGAGCACGTCGCCCCGGCCCCGGATCCCTTCCTCCTGAACGTGAGCGGTAGCCGCATCCTCGGCGTGCGGGACACCGCGCTGATTTTCGAGGAACGGCTCGGGCGGCCCGCGCTCTTCACCGGGACCGAGTCCGCCACGGCGTGGCTTAGCAATACCGCCAAATCACAGCGTCTTTTCGGGCCGCCCTCCGTTCCCGAAGAGCGGCTCATCGACTGGGTCGCCGACTGGATCGACCACGACCGGCCTCTCCTCGACAAACCGACTCGATTCGAGGTCCGGGACGGAAAATACTGACCTACTCCGCCGCGAACTCCTTGAAAAGCGCTTCGACGTCGGCCTGGGCCGGATCGCCGCGGTGGAAGGCAAAACGCCAGCGGAAGGTCACCGTCTCGCCGTCGGGGAGGAGCATCTCGCCCGCCTTGGGGGTGGGGTCGTCGAGCTTTTCAAAGTAATGTTTTCCGAAGATATTGGCGGTGATGAGTCCGTAGGTGCGCGAGTGCCAGTAGGTGGGGTGACGCGGATTCTCCGGATGATCGAGGATGGCGACCCCGACGGGTTCGCCGTCGACCTTGCCGTAGGCGTCGACCCAGCGGGCCCGTTTGCCCCAGGTGTCGCGATCTTTGATGCCTTCGCTGTTGAGGATGTGTCCGACCGCAGGGCCCAGTTTGTTGTCTTTTGAGCGGCGCTCGACCTGGAGATCGGCGGCGAGACGGATGGCCATGCCGGCGTCTTTGTCATCGCCGAAAGTCACATCCCCGTTGGAGGCGTGGAAGGTGATCGTGATGTCGAGGAGACGGGGGGCCATGGCTTCGGCGGGAGCATAAAAACGCACCGTGCGGGTATCGCTCATGATGAGGGTTCCGTCGGCGGCGACATAGTCCGTTTCCGAGATGAAGTGACCTTGTTCTTTCCCGCTTTTAATCTCCTTGAACTTGCGATGGATTTGCTTGCCGGGTTTTCGGTCACGGTATTCGCGTATCGCCCAGAAGGAGTGGCCGTTCACCTTGCTGTGGGCGAACCAGAGCGACTGGTGGTGGGGGTGGTCGGTGTCCTCGCCCTCGACGATTTCCAGCGGATACTTCCGCGTCATCGGCACCTGTCCGGGACCGAGGACGGGGTAAAAAAGCGGGAAATAGCGGTCCTCCCCCTTGATGATGTAGTCGGTGAAATGTTCCCCGTTCAGTTCGATGCGGAGGCGGTCGTCTTTTTCCGTGAGGGTGACGCCGGTCTTGGAGTCATCGGCGACGAGGGCCATGGCCCCCAGAAGAACAGGGAGAAAAGGGAGTAAAAGGAGGTTTTTTGTCATGCGCGGGAATGTATAGGGGATTACGGGCATCGGAATGTCTCTGTCAACCGCATTCACGCCAGAACGAGGGCTTTATTCGCTCAATTTTTTCGCCAGCGCGACACTGGCGGCATCGAGGGATTTCAGGGGGACGAGGAAACGGCGTCCGTTTTTTACCATGATGGTTACTGACTCCCCTTCCATTCCGACGTAGCGGGCCTCGATCGTTTTGCCTTCGAGATTGCTCCAGGAGAAATAAACCTCGTCGCCGGCTTTCGCACTGATGATTTTGACGTCGTCAGCGCGGGCGAGTTCCTCGGCGGAGGGATTTTCCGCGTCGATGAGGGCACCTTCGCGGATCCATTGTTCGATCAGGGCAAGTTCGCTCCGGCGCAGCGCCTCGCCGTTTTTCGGCATGAAGTCGTCCTCTTCGGAGTCGAGCCGGAGCCGCGTGAGGAAGTCGCTTTTCGCCGGATCCCCCGGCCGGATCAGCGCGTGTTCGCCGATCTGTGATTTGCGGAGGGCCTCGATGTCGTCAAAGGCGAGACCGCCCTTGGCTTCCTCTTCGTTGCTGTGGCACTTCCAGCAATGCTCTTTGACGAGGGGGAGGATGTCTTTCTGAAAATCGACCGCACCGAGAGTCCCGCCGCCGAGAAAGAGGGCGATGATCGCGGAACAGGGACGGATTTTCACGGGCGAAACGACCCGGAGTCCGGGAATTCTCATGGGTAACGGATGCACCCCGCCACCGGATTATGCAACGGCTATCTTCCCGCAGCCGCCGGAGAGAATACGAAGGAGGTCACCCTTCCTTTTTGGCACCGGCTTCTTTCGCGATCAAAGCGGGACGCTTCAGCTTGTCGAGCACTTCGCGGGAGTTCATCTTGGCGACGACCGCTTCGTCGAGGCCGAGGGCGACGAGGCGTTTCTTCTGATCGCGCTGACGACGTGCCCTCGCTCCGCCGGATTTCTTGGGGCGGGTGAGATTCTTGTTCCGTTGTGCTGTGGTGGCCATGATGTGTGATGGGACGAAAAGTTGCAGGGACCCGGAGCGCCGTTTTGTTCCTGGGAGGAGACGCTGTAGGCTGTTTTTGCCTCCGGGTCAACTCGTTTTCGCGTCGCGCAGCGGTTCGCCGCTATTTGCCGGGCAGGGTCCAGATCGGCTCGAAAGCGGAGGAGTCGGAGAGCAGGGCTTCGTGGATGCGGTCGAGGAGGCGTTTCCCCGGTCCGTCGTCGGGAACTTCCTGGAGGAAGGAACTCAGGGTGCGACGGGCCTCGTCGAAGTCGCCGTTTTCAAAGAGGGTGAGGGCGCTTTCGTAACGGGTCGAGAGGCGCTCCCACTCTTCGGAAATACCGGGAATCCTGAGTTCGTGTAACTGCACCGGAGCGAGGATGTTCCGCACGCGGACCTGACAGAGTCGTCGCGTGGGAAAAATGTTGACGACCTTGGCCGCCGTTTCCCCGGTGATGAGGAGGGAGGTGTCGAGGAATTTGGTCGCTCCCTGGACGCGGCTGGCGAGGTTCACGGCGGTGCCGAGCGGGCCGTATTTGAATTTGCGATGGGTGCCGACGTTGCCGACGAGGGCCTCGCCCGAGTTGATTCCGATCCCGACCTCGGTCGCGGCACCGATGAGGGGTTGCCAGGTGGCGTTCAGGGAGGGGAGGCAGCGCAGAATTTCCAGGGCGGCGCGGCAGGCGAGTTCGGCGTGGTTGGGCTGTTCGTTCGGGGCGCCCCACATCGCGAGGAGTTCGTCTCCGGTGTAGTCCACCAGCACGCCGCCGTGGTCGATGACGAGGGAGGAAAATTCGCCCATGACCCCGCCGAGCCAGTCGATCGTCTGGGACGGTCCGAGCCGCTCGCTCACGGCGGAAAAGCCGCGGATGTCGCAGAAGAGCACCGAGACCTCGGCCTGGCGCGCCTGCATTTTCATGGGATCGGGATTGCGGGCGAGTTCGCGGGCGAGTTCGCGGGTGAAATGTTGTTCGAAGACCTTTTCGCGGAGACGTTTTTTTTCCAGGCTGGCGTTGAGCCTGGCCATGAGCAGGGCGGGCCGGATGGGCCGGGAGAGAAAATCCTCGGCGCCGTTTTCGATGCAGCGGACGGCATCCTGTTCCTCCTGCAGGCCGGTCACGACGATGACGGGAGTGTTGCGCAGTTGGCCGCTTTCGCGGAGACGGGAGAGCACTTCGAATCCGTCCATCTCGGGCATCTCGATGTCGAGGAGCACGGCGTCGAAATCCTGCTCCGCCATCTGGCGGATGACCTCGACGCCGTTTTCGGCATAGGCGAGACGGAAACCGTGCGGCTCGAGGAGCCGACCGAGGATGGAGCGGTTGCCGGCGTCGTCGTCGGCGATGAGAAGATGTCCGGCGCTGCCTGCCTCGGGAGTGGTCCGGTCCGGCGGAGTGGACAGGGGAGGAGGTTCCGCTCGGGGTTCGTCATCGGGCGGGGTCATCGCGGTGAGGGCCGAGAGACATTTCTCGAGCCAGCGAACCACTTCGGAGCTGAGATGGAGCAGGGTCACCGGCGGTTTTCCGAGGCGAATGAGCTGGAGGATGCCGAAGAGATGGTTGAGCCGGTTGCGGGCGTCGTGACGGGCCGAGCGGAGCGTGGCGGCCCCGTCCGGCGGAGCGGGGGAGGGAGGCGGGGCGGCGGGGAACCAAAGGGGGATTTCGCTTTGGAAGAGGAGGGCTTCGTTTTTGAAATTTTCCAAATCGCGCCCGAGGATGTCGTCCTTCGGTCCATAGAGGGAGGCGAGACGGGTCGCCGCCCGGACCAACTCCCGCGCGGCGGCGACGAGTTCCTGTCTCGCGGAGGAGGCGGGCTGATTTTCGATGGGTTTTTCCAAGGAAGGCAGTTTCGGGGTGAACCGGTCCCGTCGCCACGAAAAAGTTCACCGCGAAAGCTCCCGCCGCATCAGGTGGTCGTCCATGACAAATCCGTTCCCGATCTCGCGGCGGTCTTCGGCGTGGAGGGCGAAGCCGTTTTTCCGATAAAAGCGGATCGCGGCCACGTTGCCCCGGTTCACCCGCAATTCGAGGGATGAGGCGCCCGCCGCCGCGACGAGGGAGGCGATCTCCGTCAGAGCGGCGCTGCCGATCCCGCGACGTTGTTGAGAGGGCAGCAGGTAGCATTTGTGGAGGGGACAGATCTCGCCGGCCGCAACCGGGCCGACGGCGAGGAATCCGGCTTTCTCCCCGCGAACGATAATCCAGTGGTAGGCGACCCCGTCCCCGGTGATCTCGCGGCGGAGGGTGTCCTCGCCATACATCCGGTCGAGCATGTACTCGATCTGGGCCGGGGAAATGAGTCCCTCGTAGGTGGCCGGAAAAATCGTCAGGGCCATTTCCCGAAGGGTTTCGATCGAAGTGGCTTCGATGGGGACGAGGACCACTGCGGGCGGGGAAGCGGGAGAGGATGGATCCGACATGGGCGGGGAAGGGGATGGAAGGTGAAAGGTCGTGGGAAAAATCTGGTGGCACCTTTTCCGGGTCTTTGCACGTATAGGCTATTCACAAGGATACGGAGCATTACCATTGACTTCCTCGGAAATGGAGCTTTTTTCCCCCCCATTATGAGCGCTGAAACCTCCGACTCAAAAAATCCGATTCTCTCTGTCATTGGAAATGTGTTTCTTTTCCTGGTTCCCCTGTCCCTCATCGTGATGCTGGGCATCGTCGGAGCGGCTTTCCTCGGCGGGATCCAGCAGGAGGAGGTGGAGGCGGAACCCACTGCGGCGGCGACCCAAACCACTCCGGCCGCTCCTCCGGCGGCCGCTCCCGCCGCCCCGGCTCCGGCGGCTGGCGGGGAAACGGCCACGGCTCCGGCCCCCGCAGGCGGAGGCACCACAGCCGCGATCAATCCCGAGGTGATGGCGCTGGGGAAAGCTTCGTATGCGATGTGCGCCGCCTGTCATGGTCCGGATGGTGCCGGGCTCAAGGTCGGCCCGAGTCTCATGGCTCCGAGTCTGATCGGTTCGGAAGTGCTTCTCGGCGATCCCGATTATTCGCTGCTGGTGGTTCTCAAGGGCATCGCCAAGGAAAACATGGACTACATGGGCATGATGGCTCCGCTCGCGGCTGGTCTTGATGATGAGAAATTGGCCGCCGTGCTGACCTACACCCGCAACGAGTGGGGCAACAGTGCGCCTCCCGTCACCGTCGAGCAGGCCGCCTCCGCACGGGCGCGGTTCGCCGCTGTCGACGCTCCCGCCGGGGTCAAGCGCTCCGAGATCGCGGAGATCTGCGAGAAGCACAAGTGAGGTCGGTTCAGCCCGGTTCCGCGCCGTCCTTTGCCGCGTCGCGGGGAACGGACCGGAATTGATTTGTCGCCGCGACATAGCGGTAGCCGAGAGACGCCATCCGCTCTTCGAGGGCGTCCTGATCGATGTCGTGCGTTTTCACGAGGTCGCCGAGATCGTCGCAGTCGTTTCGCAGGGCGGTGTTGACCAAACCGGGGAGGAGGAGCGGATCCACCGTTTGGAACGAACTCAGTTTCATGGTCGTGGGGACGAGCGGGGCGAGAAAAGGCGTCGCAGGCGGAATCCGGTCCGGTTCAGGCCTTGCGCAGGAGGATGGCTTCGGTATCGAAGTCCCGGTGGAGGATGTCGCTGAGAATCACGAGCGGATTCCCGGCTTCGACGAATCCGTTTTCTTTGAGGAGATCGATGGCCCGGCGGATGTTGTCATCGGGATGGTCGGCCATTTCCAGATGGAAAGGAGTCACCGCCCGGTTCATGAGAAGCGTGCGCATCACCCCTTCGTCGGGGCAGAAGGCGAAAATGTCGGCGCGCACCGGGCGTTGCTGGGTCGCGTGGTTCGCGAGGATGCCGCCGGCGGTGAAAATGACAAGACTGGCGTGCTCCAGGGAGTTGGCGAGAACGACGGCGGAATGAACGGTATGCTGCTTTTCGCCGCTCAGTTGGATCGCATCGGCGAAGCCGGCCCCGGGTTCCCGCTCCATCCGGCGGGCGATGCGGTCGAGGTTTTCGATGCACTTCACCGGATACTGCCCGATGGAACTCTCGCCGCTGAGCATGACGGCGTCGGTCTGCTCGAAGACCGCGTTGGCGACATCGGTGACTTCGGCCCGCGTCGGGACGGGATTCGTGATCATGGACTCCAGCATGTGGGTCGCGACGATGACCCGGCGACCGATCCGGGCGCACTCCCGCAGGATGGTGCGCTGCACGATGGGCAGTTCCTCAATGTGGACTTCGATCCCGAGATCACCTCTGGCGACCATGACCGCATCGGATTCTTCAATGATGCCGGTGAGGTGTTTGACGGCTTCCTGGTCCTCAATCTTGGAAACGATGGAGGCGCGGCAGTTCCGCGCGAGGAGCTGCTCGCGCAGGTAGCGAACGTGGGCGGCGTCGCGCACGAAACTGATCGCAACAAAATCGACCGCGAGTTCGGCGGCGAGGTCGAGATCAAACATGTCCTTTTCGGTCAGGACCGGCAGATTCACCCGAATCCCGGGGAGATTGATGTGACGCCGTGACCCCATCGTCCCGTCGGTGAGGACTTCACAGGTGAGGCGTCCCTCCTCGATGCGGAGGATGCGCACGTGGATCTCGCCGTTGTCCACCAGCATGATATCGTCCACCGCGACATCGTCGTGGAGTTTGTCGTAGTTCGTCGTCACGGAAAGGGGCAGCGCGGGCGCGAGATCGGCATTGCGGAACTCGAGGAGATCGCCGCGGGCGAGAACAAGTCTTTCCGCGACATCGCCGGTGCGGATCGAGGGGCCCTGCAGGTCGATGAGAGTGGCGACATTCACCCCGAGTTCGGCCGCGGCGGCCCGGATCGCCCCGACCACATCGCGGGTCCAGTCGTGCGAGGCGTGGCTCATGTTGAGCCGGAAAATGTTTACCCCGGCGACGAGGAGATCCCGGATCGCCGCCGGAGTCTCGGTCGCGGGCCCCAGCGTGGCGATGATCTTGGTTTTGCGTCGCATCGGGTGGCGGAAGCTCGCGCTGTTTTTCCCTCCGGGACCGCCCTTGGCGGAGGGCAAAACCGCCGTGCCCAGGGAGAAATTGAGAACAATCCGCCGTTCAGTTTTCGCCTTTCAGGAGATACTGGAAGGCGAAGGCACCGATGACGAGGAAGAAAAGAACAACAAGAAGTCCGGAAAAGATGGCCATGGCGGGATTGTAGTCAAAAACAGAGAAAATGCCAATGCGAAGATCACGGGAAACACGTCCCGGGGATCAGGCGGTGACGGGTTTTTTCCCGGCGGCATGATCGTCGCGGGTGCTCTTCGCGCTCCGCTCACGGAACCACACGACCACCCCCATGAGGAGAAAGACCCCGAGGACCATCCACGAACCGTAGAGAGCGCCCCAGACCCCTTCGGTGAATCCGTAGCTGTGCAGACCGACACCGAGGTTGTTCACCCCCCACCAACTGAAGGTCACGATCATCGCGAGGATGATGCTGTTCATGTGTATGCCGATGTCACGAATCCAGCCGCCCATGCGTCCGTGGAGGATCACGAGGGTCCAGAGACAGATCATGAGAGCGCCGTTTTCCTTGGGATCCCAGCCCCAGAAACGCCCCCAGCTGTAGTTTGCCCAGATCCCGCCGAGGACGGTGCCGACGAGGGAGAAAAAGAGACAGAAGCAGATCACTCCGTAGTTCATGCGGGTGAGCGTGCGGAAGAATTCCTTGTTTGTCTTTCCCATTAGCATCATCACAAAACGGCCCGCCAGATAGAGGATCCCGATGATCGCCGCGACGAGTCCGGCGGCGTATCCGATGTTGATGATGGTGACGTGTGTGGCGAGCCAGAAGTTCGTGTCGAGCACCGCGACGAGTTGGGTGATGGTGTCGGTGGCCTCTTTGGCTTCGTATTTCATCGCGAGGAACATGCCCATCACCCCCGAAACGACGGCGATGAGGGTGCCGATGCCGACCCGGGTGAAATACTCGATGAGCAGGCCCAGCAGCACCGCCGTGCCGGTGATAAACAGGACAGTGTCGTAGAGGTTGGTGATCGGGGGACGCTGACGGATGATGGAGCGCAGGGTGATCCCGTAGGTATTGAGGA